>DATBVH010000176.1:0-3086 GCA_036515395.1 Candidatus Angelobacter sp. | reverse complement strand
GCGATTACAAAGTTTTTGTGAAGCACGATTGGTTCACCCTGGGTCCCGCCCAAACGATTTACTCCCGTACCGGCAACGCATTCGATCTAAAGCGCATGCAGCGCTGGTTCTGGCAGGAGCTGGAAGACTCCACGGCGGAATCCTATCTGGGCCGCGGCAGCCGGCTGAAGTTTGTCAGCAGGAATCCCGAATACTTCAATACCGTTCTGCGCGGGCTAAGCTCGCTGGCCCGCATCCGTGCCAAGTCCGCCAAGGCCCCGGCTTAAAGCCAATCCGCTGCGCCTTTGCGCAAGGATGGATAAGTACTCGCCTGTAACATCGCACGTTAAAGAAAGCCTGTCTGCCGATTTCCTGCAAGATTGCCAACCATCATCGTTCTGAAAAGCAGTGGGAACTGTGGCCGCCGCCCTGGTGTCTTATTCTCACGCGGGTGTTCTATGAAGAGCCATTGGCTTCTTGCAACACTGTTGTCTGCTGTCCCTTCGTATTCATTGCAAGGAACTACGCCGCAGGCTGCGCTGGAAGAACTGGCAACCGCCACCAAGCCTGAAGCGATTGCCCGCCATCTTCCTGAGCCGGTGCAGAAGGGCATTGAAGTCCTGCCCAGGATGCAAAAACAACTTGTGATGGACCAGCTCCTGGAGATGAAGAATACACAACTTCACGGATGCTCCGTTCGGCCGGCGCACGATTCTGAAGGCTGGGACATTCTTGACGAAAATGGCAATAGCAAGGGCAAGGTCAGGCTGGCAAACGCTTTTATATCAGGCGTTGATGCGTTGCTACCGCTGGAACTTGAGCTCTCCGGCAACACTCAGGATTTTATCGTTACCATGCACCTTGAAGGCGATGAGTGGCGCATCGACGACTTTGGCCCGTGGGAGAAAAATGATCTCGGCCTGGCTAAGCTGCTGCATCAACCAACTGAAATGGAGCAGAATGAAGCAGCCGCAAGAGACACGATCAATATTATGATTGGAGCGCTTCAACGATATGCCTCCCGCTTTCGCACGACGGGGTTTCCTTTCCACCTGCGCATGCTAACCACTCCATCGGAATCCGAAAACGTCTACGGTGGAAGGGGACCTCTGCTGGATGAGTCATTTGCGGCCGAACCCCTGATCAAGAACGGCTACGTTTTCAAGTACCTGCTCACCAGCGTGGGCGATGGCAACGAACATGGCTGGGGCGGCTATGAGATCACCGCTACACCGGTTGAATTCGGCAAGACTGGAGCAAAGAACTATCTGGCCAACCCGACTCTCCATGTGACTTCACAAAATCGGCCAGCTACGGACGATGATCCCGTGCCGCAAGATTAATTCCTGTTATTTTGCGGAGGTCAATACCAGCGATTGAGTGTCTCCGGCATTGACTCCGTCAAAAAATTTACGCAGACCTGCGCATGTCGCTGTTCGTTGCAGGCCTCGCTTTCGGCGAAGGACAATCACTAGAGGTCGCAAAGATAGCCATATTAGTTGCATCGGCTGCGTCAGCCACATTCGGCTGGCTGCTCTTAACGCGCAAGTCTGAGGCCACCGCTTTGAGCAGGAGCGAGCTACAGCCGCAGGTGGGATCGTAGATGGCGCGCTGAATCCAGGAACTTCTGGCGACGATAACAACTGGAGGTGATAAATTTGTCGTTGACCGGAGCATGAAACCGGAGCAATCCTTTAGGCATGGGCGGTTATTCTAGCCCACCCTTTGCTTTGCAGCCGCAAAACCCACGCGTCTGCTCAGCGAAAGGGTAGCGCACCCACAGTTATGTGGGGTCGCCCGAAAAGACGAGGGGAAGGGTGGGTCACCCAGCCGGGACCATATGGTGGCAGAATCAGCCATTCGGGTTTTACGCAATCCGGCAATAATATGCGCGTGAGAGAATTTCCCTCACCACACCTTGCACACCTTCTCCGGCGGATTCACCATCGGCTGTCCTGCTTTGCAGGAAAACGCGTTGGCAAATTCCGGCATGTTCACCACCACGCCGTTAATGCGATAGCGATCGGGCGAGTGCGGATCTGTCAGGGTTCGTACGCGCATATCTTCTGGACGGATGTTTGCACAGGCCCACTGCGCAAATCCGACAAAGAAGCGCTGGTCCGGCGACAGTCCGTCCACCGGCTTCAGGTCTTTATCTTTCGTAGCATCTTTCCAGGCAGTATAAGCCAGAATCTCTCCGCCCAAATCGGCCACATCTTCGCCCAGCGTGAGCCGGCTGTTGATGTGCAGGTCATCCACGGCTACATACTGCGCATACTGGTCCGCAATGCACTTGGTCCGCTCCTCAAATTTCTGCTTGTCTTCTTTCGTCCACCAGTCGCGCAGATTTCCTTTGGCATCAAACTTCGCGCCCTGATCGTCAAAGCCGTGCGTCAGTTCGTGGCCAATAGTGCCACCGGTATTGCCATAGTTCGGCGCGTCATCCATCTTTGCGTCATACAGCGGAGGCTGCAGCACACCCGCGGGAAAATTAATGTCGTTCAAAGACGTGCTGTAGTATGCATTTACTGTCGGCGGCGTCATGCCCCACTCGCCGTGGTCCACCGGCTGGCCAATCTTGTTAAAGTTGCGGTGCCGCTCAAACTCCGTGGAGCGCTGCACGTCGCCCAGAAAATCATTGCGCAGGATTTTTACCGAGCTGTAGTCGCGCCACTTCTCCGGATAGCCAATCTTGTTGCGGATGCCATGCAGCTTGGCCATGGCTTGCTCTTTTGTCTCCGGGCTCATCCAATCCAGCTGGCCGATCCGTTGCGCCATAGCGTCTTCAATCCGCCGCACCATCTCCAGCGTGCTCGCTTTCAACTCCGGCGGAAACACCTTGCGCACGTACGCTTGCCCCAACGCTTCTCCCAGGTCGCGATCTGTAAATTGCACGCAACGCTTCCAGCGCGGCTGTATCTCTTTTGCGCCGCGTAGATATTTCAAGTAGAAATCAAAATTCTCCTGCACAAACGGAGAAGACAAGTATGCCGAATAGCCGTTGGCTAGGTGAAAGCGAAGATAATTGCGCAAGTTACCGATCGGCTCGTCCTTCAGCCGCGCTTCCAGCTCTTTGAAAAATGCCGGCGGGGCCGCATTAACAATTT
>DATBVH010000175.1:0-9870 GCA_036515395.1 Candidatus Angelobacter sp. | reverse complement strand
TGGCCCAAATTCACCCAACAGCGCCAATCGCGCTATCCAGGAAGGTTCGATCGAGTGGACCCAGACCTTCTGGAAGAACCCGCAGTACGGTGCGGTGCTGATGGTCACACAGGCTTCGTACCTAACGCGTGCTCCGTGGTTCGTTGCGGCGGGCGCGCCCAAGAATGCTCACCTCGGCATGGGCTACCTGAGTATTCGGTATGTTCTACCTTAACGCCTGATCTGCAGAACCTGTTTACGGTGAGCGCATTGAAAACTCACCGTAAACAATCGGCAAATTATGCAAACAGCTGATTTGGCTTTTCATTTGGTCAAGTTAGGTTTGAAACAGCGATAAATGATGGAATCGATTTAAGCGGCCTGGATCGTCCTCTGCGTCCAGGCCGCGTTTTTATTGGCGCAAAAACCCTTCTATTAAATTTCACACATCCGCCCGGAATTTCTACAAAATTTGGAAAGCAAAGGCCGATGAATCCACATCGTGAGCCCAAACATATCTATGTACAACATTGCCGGAATCGTGTGAAATAGCACGGCAAGAATCAGTAGCCCTGATTGGGTTCTGAAATGCAGGATGAATAAGAGCACGGATTAATCACCTTGATGGGCCGTTTAAACGACAAGCAGAGGAGAAAAGGTCAATGAGATTGTTAGAGAAGATGTGTTTCGTTGTGCTGGCCTCTGGGCTGGCACTGGGCCAGGCAACCGCAACCAATAGCGGCTCTGCTGGGACCGGGTCAGTTGCAGACGAGCTGAAAGCGTTGCGCGAAGCGATCAGCCAGCAACAAAAACAGATTTCTGACCAACAACAGCAGATGTCGCAGCAACAACAACAGATCCAGACTCTGCAACAGCAACTGGAAAATAAGACGTCTGGCACACCTCACGTGGCCGATGCATCCATACGCACCGTAGCGACGCCGGTAAGCGCTACTGTAGTGCAGGAAGTTGAGAAGCCAAAAGAGTCTCCACTTTCCTTCCGCATTGGCGGCACGGACTTTACCCCTGGTGGTTTCGTGGACTTTGAAAATGTCTTCCGCACCACCAACACCAACAACGTGACGGCCACTAATTTCTGGGCTATCCCGTTCAGCAACACCCCACAAGGTCATCTCACTGAGTATCGTTCCACCGGACAATATTCACGAATCAATTTGAAGATCAATGGTAAATATGGGGCCAACAATGTTACCGGCTACATTGAAGCCGATTTCAACGGGAATGACGCGGCCAATGTGTTTGTGTCATCGAACAGCCATACAATGCGGCTTCGTCTCTACTGGTTGGACCTTAAACGCGGTAATTGGGAGTTTCTGGGAGGCCAGACCTGGGGCCTGCAGACTCCGAACCGCGTAGGCGTTTCACCCAACCCCTCCGATATAGCGGCCACCATTGGTGAGGATGCGCAGACTCACGTGGGCTTGAACTACACGCGCGCCGCGGAGTTCCGCGCCGCCTACCACTTCAGCGATCACTTCGTGTGGGCTTTTGCTCTCCAGAACCCAGAAACGTTTGGCGGCCAGGGCGAAATAACATTCCCGAATGCATTTAATGCTGTGCTTGGAACCCAGATTGATAGCGCAGCCGCAGCCACCGCCGCCAACGTGATGCCGGACTTCATCACCAAATTTGCTTTTGATCCCGGCAAGCACTTCCACTTTGAAGCTGGCGGGTTAACCACCAGCGCGAAAGTCGCCGTGATTCCTACGGTGCCGGCTGCCAGCTTTGTAAAACATACCAAGGTTGAAGCCGGAATTTTCGCTGCTACCAACGTTGAACTCTTCAAGGGCTTCCGCTTCCTGGCCAGCGGCATGTGGGGTCCTGGAGTGGGCCGTTACCTGATTGGCATGGCGCCGCAAGTCGTAGTGGTGCCCGTGTCGGCCTCCGGCGCGGCTTGCAGTCCGGCTGGCGGTTGTGACGTCAGTATTTCTCCCGTTCATTCCGGCGACGTGCTCGCCGGTTTTGAAGCCCAGGCCGGCAAGAAAACGTTGCTTGGCTTCTATGCAGGAGCAATGTACGCGCAACGCAACAGCGTTCTTGACATAACCAAGACTGGCACCCCTGCCTTTATCGGCTTTGGCGGGCCAAATTCAGCCACCAGCAACAATCGCACCGTCCAGGAAGTTACGTTTGACTGGAACCAGACTTTCTGGAAGAACCCGCAGTATGGATCAGTGTTCCTGGTTAACCAGCTGTCTTACATCTCGCGCAGCCCGTGGTTTGTAGCGGCTGGCGCACCCAAGAACGCCCACCTTACGCAGGTGTTTGTGAGCTTGCGTTACGCTTTGCCGTAAACTCAACCTCAACATTGATTCACAAAGCGCCGGTCAGAAGCCGGCGCTTTTTTATTGTCGCCCTGCGGCCTACCACCCAGCGTGCCATAGTCTGCCATAGCGACAGGATGCATCAATGTATTGCCGCCTTCGCATCCAACTTGATGGTGATGGATAAAATGCCGCACAATGACCACGGAAATCCCGACAAGTTGCGCGATCCCGAAGATCGTCCCATTTCGAACGAGCAGGAATTGCGCGAGAAGATGCTCGACAAGACATTGGCCGACTCGTTCCCAACGAGCGATCCTCCTTCAACTATTCCAGATCCTGCGGGCGAAGACTCTTTGTTACTGAGCGAAAGCGAAAATGAACCCCCGAATAAACATGGTCTTGAAGTAGCGGATGATAACGCCGGCCGGGGAGTGCAGGATCGCAGCAGAATCATCTTGAGCGATGATGGCGAAGTCCGGTACTGGACAGAATTGCTTGGGGTAAGCCGCGAACAGCTGGAGCACTTGGTCAGAAGGCATGGTGATTCCGCAAAGGACATTCGCGAGAAACTGAAGAGAGAAGCAGCTTGAAATCAGGAGTAGCAGCCATCGTGTCGCGTAAAATGCTGACGTGATTGCAATTATTCGCATATGCTGCGCCATGGCTATTGTTGTGCTGCTAACAACCGCGGTAGCAATTGCGCAGCAGGGCTCCGCTCAACATGTAAAGGTGGAGTTGCTTGCTCAGCAAGTTGCCGTCAGTTCCGGAAAGGATCTGCAACTGGGAATACATTTTGTCCTGGAAAAGGGCTGGCACGTCTATTGGATCAATCCCGGTGACTCCGGCCAGCCACCTTCTCTTACCTGGCATTTGCCTCCCGGATTCCGTGCTGGCGAAATTCAATGGCCGCGTCCTGAGCGTTTGCACCCGAACAAGGAGTTGGTTGATTATGGCTATGATGACGAGGTTTTGCTGCCGGTTACGGTTCATACGCCATCTGTGATTAGCAACGGCGAACCAGTTGAATTGGCAGCGGAGGCCAAGTGGCTGGTCTGCCGTGAAGTATGCATTCCCGAGCACGCCCAATTGCATCTGGCGCTGCCTGTCTCGTCGGCTCCCAAAGTCGAGCAGCAGCATGCGAAATTGTTTGAGCGCACGGAAAAGCTTCTTCCGCAACCGTTGCCATCCGGATGGAAGGCAAGTTTCGTATCGGCAAAGGACGAGCTGATTTTGACGGTCCGTGCGGGCAAGCCAATCACGCAAGCAGAATTCTTTCCGCTCGATCCTGGACAGATCGATAATCCAGCGCCACAAAAGGTTCAGTCCACATCTGGTGGCGCGAAGATCACCCTAAAAAAATCCGAGCTGCTGCTTAAGCCAATCTCCATGTTGCGTGGTGTGCTCGTCATCCCCGGCGCACGTCCTTACCGGATTGAAGCGCCTGCGCGGCAGCCGATACAATAGCTGCAAATTGGACGTTATAAAGGAGGCGCAATGAATCATCGATATCGTTTTATATTGCGATTGTGCGCAGTGTTGGCACTGATGGCATCGGCATTTGCCGTCAAGGTGGGCGACCCCGCACCAGGCTTCACCGCCGTGGACAGCAATGGCAAGCAGCAGCGCCTCTCCGACTACAAAGGCAAATTCGTGGTGCTGGAATGGCACAATCAGGGCTGCCCTTACACAAGAAAACATTATGAGAGCGGCAACATGCAGCGCCTGCAAAAAGAGTGGACAGCCAAAGGCGTAGTGTGGCTCACGGTAATTTCGTCTGCTCCTGGAATGCAGGGCTTTGTCACGCCATCGCAGGAAAACGATTATCTAAAGACGATGAAAGCCGCTCCTACCGCGGTGCTGATGGATCCCGGCGGATCTCTCGGCCATCTCTACGCCGCCAAGACAACGCCGCAGATGTTCATCGTGGACCCGAATGGAATGCTGATCTATAACGGCGCAATCGACGATCATCCAACATCAGACCAGGGTGATATCGCGAATTCCAAGAACTATGTTTCCGCGGCGCTTGAGCAAGCTATGGGCGGCAAGCCGGTGACGGAAGCTGCCACGCGTCCTTACGGTTGCTCCGTAAAATACAAAGACTAAGGATTCACCTCAACCATGCGCCTTCCCGCCGAATTGCAGGGCTCCATTCAGCGGGAAACCGGGAAGGTAGACGGGCGCAAAGCTGGCACAAGCAGTCGCGCAGCTTTCCGAGCACTACAAGGCTGCTGATTTCTCCAGTCCTGCTGTTGCCACTGAAGCGCATCGCGCGGCTTACCTCGCAGTACGATTGCAGGCAACATATGCTGCAATCGACCGCGTGTTTGCTGAAATCAAGTTGCGCGCACCGCAAGCGAAAATTGCCAGCCTGCTCGATCTCGGCTCCGGGCCCGGTACCGCGCTGCTCGCAGCCGCCGAACGGTTTCCCCAGCTTCGACAAGCTACGTTGATTGAATCCGACGCTGGTTGGATTGCCCTAGGCAAACGTCTGGCGGAGCAAAGCGACATGCCTATGGTCCAGCAGGCGCAATGGCTCAAGCAGGATCTGCGCTCCGGTTTGGCTTGCGAAAAGCATGATCTAGTAGTGATCTCTTACACGCTGGGCGAATTGCCGCAAGCCGCCGCGGAAGTTGTGCTCAACAAGGCTTGGAAGTGCGCCGGTAAATTGCTTGTGCTCATTGAACCCGGAACGCCGCGCGGTTTTGCTGCTATTAATGCTGCCCGGTCTTCTCTGATTGTGAACAATGTCACAATCTTTGCTCCCTGCCCGCATCATTTCACTTGCCCCATGGCCGCAGCCGGTGATTGGTGCCATTTCTCGCAACGCGTGGAACGCACGTCGCAGCATCGCCAGTTGAAAGGCGGAGCGCTCGGCTATGAAGATGAGAAATTTTCTTATCTCGTTGCTGCCAGGATCGATGCGCCATCGGCGGCAGCACGCATCGTCCGCCATCCCGGCAAGCATAGCGGGCACGTTCAGCTTGTGCTTTGCACGACCGAGGGCAAAATCGAAAATCGCACAGTCACGCGCTCCAACAAAGAGGCCTATAAGCGCGCCCGCAAAGCGGAATGGGGCGATCTGTGGATCGAATAGCAAGTTCGTTTCGAACACATAAGCCGCTTCCATCTCGACATCGGAATATTTTCCGATCTCCTTCGCGGGACTGCCCAACTCCGGCATTGCCGGGTGTCTCTTATATGGGGCCGACTGGCGGCCATTGTGGTTCTGGTATGGTGGCTGGGCCGCGTCGCAAGGGCGCGGCGTGAAGAAATGGGCGCGGATGCAAGCGCTATGAAACAATAAGTTGCTTTGCGCCGCTTGCCGGCTGCAAATGCAAGAATTTCTGGACCAGGAATCTTATGCCGGAAGCCATCGTCTGCATTTTCGCTAAGCCGCCAATCTCCGGATCGGTAAAGACGCGCCTCATTCCGGAGCTTGGCCCGGACCGCGCTGCGGAACTGGCGGAAGCATTTCTTGAAGACACGGTTGCGATGGTCCGCACGGTACCCTGGGCGGAGTGCATTATTGCCGCGACTAAAACTTTTGAGCGCAGTTACTTCAAGCCGGAAGAAGTCTGGCTGCAATCGGAAGGCGACCTGGGTGAGCGTCTGGAAAAAGTGCTGCGTCTCGCCCTCAAGCGCAAGCCCATCGTGCTGGCCATCGGCACGGACAGCCCCGGCCTTCCCGCGGCTTACCTTCAAGCTGCGCGCGACGCTTTGCAAAACGCCGACGTCGTCCTTGGCCCTTCCTCTGATGGCGGCTTCTACCTCATTGGCCTCAAGGATTGTCCCGTTGGCGTGCTGGAAGGAATCCAGTGGAGCCATTCCACCACGCTTGCCGCCACCACGCACAAGCTGGAACAGTTTGGCATGAAGACCGTGCTCATCAATCCGTGGTTCGATATCGATAGCCATGAAGATATTGAGCGCCTGCGCCGCCAGCTGGCCAATGATCCTTCCGCCGCGCCACGCACCGCTGAACTGTTGCGCCAGTGAAATCCCGTTTCTTGCTTCCAATCACCCGATGTCCCGATCGCCGGATCACCCGATCTCTAAATTCCTTTGCGACCTCTGCGACCTTTGCGTTGAAAATTCCTCCCGGCTTTCGGGCTGTCAATTATCAATTTTGATCCTCATTCTGATCCGTGTCATCAGTGTTGATCAGTGGTGAAGCTTTGTCTCGCACATGGGCGTCCACGCGGGCTACGCGCTGAAACGGCTGGGTTCCATAACGGGATTCGTTCATTCGGTTTTTCGTCTATTCTCGCTTTGTCTCGCCCGACTCATGCTTATAATGACCCCGCTAGTAAGCAAGGAAAGGAGCATTGAAATGTCGAATTTACAGGAAACTAACCGCGTCCTTGGCCGGGTCGGCGCCCGCATTCTGAGTGATGAAGAACGGCAGCAGGTCGCCGGCGGATTCAAAACCGGCAGATCCTTTGGCAGCGGACTCGGTACCGGAGCTTGTAACTATGATCCCGTAACCTGCAGAGTCATCAGTGGAGACTGCAGTGACAACCCGCCGCCTTGCCTCGGCCAGTAATCGCTCACCCAAAATTAACAAAAAGGCCCGATGGTCGGGCCTTTTTTTATCGATTTCGAGAGCGGCGAAGTCGTGCCGATGAAGTCGTGCTGATTTGACCAAGAAAGTTTTGCGAAGCAGGCATCCTAAGCCTGCAGGAGTTGTCGTCGGCATTGCCGGTGCACTCGTCCGATGGTTGTTAAGACACGGAGTAAATAGATGAGGCCAACGTTATGTCATCCTGAGCGATGCACGAGGGAGCGAAGCGACTAAGGGCGAGTCGAAGGACCTATGTATTTAGCTGGATACCATTCAGAAGCCAGATCATTCCACGTCGGATTCATGCTCACGATCAGTTGGATCTTTTTGATCCGCCGCCATCCCTTAAGCTGTTTCTCGCGGGCTATCGCCCGGTTCACGTTCTTGAACTGTTCCCAATAGACCAGCCGGTTATAGTTGCTGGTAAAGCCCTTGAACGCGCCTGTTTTGTGTTGAAAAATTCTCAGATGCAGCTTGCTGGTAATGCCGATTAAAGCGTCTTGGACCTGTTTGTCCATGATGTACACGTAATACCACTTTTCGACGAAATGCACAGGTCCTTCGACTCCGCGCTTGACAATTTGAATTGAAACAACTGTTCGATGCGCTCCGCTCAGGATGACATTGAGTTTACGTGGCCCTTGACTACCGTCCCGGCTCATTCTTATAAACTCTTCCGCCTTTCATCACGAACACCACTCGCCGCACGGCTGTGATGTCCTTTATAGGATCGCCATCCACGGCGATGATGTCAGCCTGCATGCCGGGAGCGATTGATCCAATTTCATTCTGCATATTCAGCGACTCGGCGGCTCGCGCATTGGCTGCTACCAGCGCGTCCATGGGCTCTTCTCCGGCCTGCACGCGATAGATAAATTCCTCGGCATTGCGGCCATGAGCTCCCGCTACCGCGTCAGTGCCAAAGACGATTTTCAGGTTCTTTGTCGCAAGTGCGTGCTTAAACATATCCGCGATTACCGGCAGCACTTCCTGCATCTTGGCAAAGCCTTCTTCCGTGTAGCTGCCAACGCCAAGAAACTTTTCTTTGTTATCGAGATAGTTGTGAATCACCAGGCCGACTTGCGGATCGAAAAAAGTTCCGTGCTGCGCCATTGCGTCCAGATCTTCCTGGGTCGCGTACGTGCCATGCTCCACCTCAGTGCAACCGGCATTCGTCGCGGCGCGCACCGCCTCCCTATAAGCATGAACGAGCGTTCGCAGCCCCTGTGCTTTGGCTTCTCCGCAGGCCGCCTGAAGCTGCTCGTCGGTCAGCGTCTTCCCTCCGCCCTGGCGGATGCTGCGCGAAGCAAAGATTTTTACCAGGTCGGCGCCATCAGCCTTGAGTTTTCTTACTGCTTCACGGATCTGCTCCGGCGTGAGCTTTGGGTCTTCGATCGGCTCCAGTGAAGTCAGCAGCCGTGGTCCGGGGACGCTCCCGCTCTGGATAGCTGCTCGCAGCTCTTTATCTTCCGGCGAGCCTACGCTCTGGATCGTGGTAAAGCCGGCCATCAGCGTTGCATAAGCATTTCCGGCGGCGGCAAGCGTGGCCTGCGACGGCGTCTCACTCTTATCTTCTATGCGGCCATTCGGGCCAAAGTGCCATGTGATGTGATCGTGCAGGTCGATCCACCCCGGCATCACCGTCATGTGCGAGAGATCGTAAGCGACAGCTCCGGGGATGCGCTGATCTTTTGCGTTCGGCTCAACGCGGACGATCTTACCGCCTTGCACCACGATCAAAACATTGTGCAGCGCGTGGCCTTTGCCATCGAGCAAGGTTCCGGCACGGATCACCACCGGCTTGGTCTTCCTGCTTGGCTGGATCTGGGCATCCGGCTGGCGCCTTTCACTTGGCTGAGACTTTTCATTCGGCTGGATCGGTGCACCCGCAACCAAAGCTGACGAAACGATAAAGAAGATTGAGAATCTGATTAGTTTCATAGCGGAAGCATTGTATCAACCTGAAAAGCTTGTACCGCCTTGGTTCCTTTGGCAAACACCATGGATTTGTTGTCCTGCTTACAAGTCGTTTGTCCAGCTACGGTCTTGGGTCTTGCAATCATTCCGCTGCGGAATCCCAGCAGCGGACCAAAGCAGGTAATTCCCACATCTGCCTTTTGCGGTTGATATGGTCATGGACGGCGCGCTTTCTAGTGGAGGGACGAACCGCATGTGTCATTCCTGGGTCAGCTTCGTCTAAGACCCTAATATATCGATATCGCGTGTGGTGTGGAGCGTGGAGTGCTTGGCAGAGCCAGGATCTCGCTCGCTTTCATCACTGCCGCTCAGGAGATAAAACGTGCCAAAACGATATCAAAGCATCTTCGTGATGTTAGTTGTGATTGCGTACATGGCTTCTTCCGTGGCGGCACAAACGGCGACTACACAATCGGCGCAGACATTGTCAATTCCGCCGGACTCGCCCCGCTGGGAATTGGAAGGGCAAGCAAAGACGGCTGAATATCAGGGCCGCCAGTGCCTCTTCCTGGATGGCGGCGCGGCAATTTTGAAAGACTTTGAAATGCGCGACGGCATTCTGGATGTGGACGTGGCAACACCAGCAAGCCGCGGCTTTTTTGGCTTTGATGTTCGGATCGACGCTGAGGGCAAAAACTATGAAGAGATCTATCTCCGACAGCACAAGTCCGGGCTGCCGGATGCAATGCAATATACGCCGGTCCTCAACACTGGCCGCAACTGGCAACTCTACAACGGGCCTGGCTTCACCGGCGCGGTCGATATCCCAAGAGATGTCTGGTTCCACTTGCGCCTGGAAGTGACAGGTGCGCAGGCAAAACTTTACGTCAAAGATATGGATAAGCCCGCGCTGGTGATGGACGATTTGAAAAGCGGCATTCAAAAAGGCCAGGTGGCTTTGTATGTCCTGACGGGCGCAACTTATTTCTCCAACTTTGAAGTACGGGCCACGCCAGATGCGCCATGGGAGCGTCACCTTCCGGCAATGCCAGCGAACACACTGACCAAGTGGAGCTTGTCACCTTCTTATGACGCGCTGGCGCGCAATCTGGAACGCGCTCT
>DATBVH010000174.1:0-3598 GCA_036515395.1 Candidatus Angelobacter sp. | reverse complement strand
CTTTGACGCAGAGAAATACCACGTCCATGGGCCCGGCATTTTTCAGGTCTGCCACCAGCCGCGGGTGCGCGATGAAATCATCATCGGCGCTGACCACTCGCACGCCTTTTTCCTGCATTGCGCGGAGGTGCGGCCCGCGGGCGTGTAGGGTCACGTCATATCCCTGGCGTGCCATCATTGCGCCGATGTACGCCCCTACAGCTCCCGCACCGACGATCAGAAATTTCACTTCTCGCCGCCCGCAAATGCCGCTGCCACGGCGCGACGCTGTATTTTCCCTGTCGCGGTGCGCGGAATCTGCTCCACGATCATGATCTTTTTCGGGACTTTAAAATCCGCCAGCTTCAGCTTGCAATGTTCCAGCAGCGCCGCTTCACTCTGTGGTTCTTTCAGCACCACGGCCACAGCCACTTCTTCTCCCCACGTGGGGTGGGGCATGCCAAACGCCACGGCTTCAGCCACGCACGGATGCGTCATCATGACTTCATCAATTTCCAGCGGAGCAATCTTTTCGCCGCCGCGATTGATCAATTCTTTAATTCGCGCTGTCAGGTGCAAGTAGCCGTCCGCGTCAATCATGCCCTGGTCGCCGGTGCGGAACCATCCGTTGGTAAATGACTTGGCATTTGCCTCAGGATTATTTTCATAGCCTTCAATTACGTTGGGTCCCTGGATCACCACTTCGCCAAGTTCGCCGCTGGGCAGGATGTTGCCATCATCATCCATGATTCCGACTTTCACGCCCGTTCCCGGCCCCACCGACGAGGATTTACGCGGATGCGGCGGCAGAGGGTTGGAGCACATCTGGTGCGAAGCTTCCGTCATGCCATAAGCCTCCAGCACCGGCACCTGGACAACGGCTTCAATTTTCTCCATCAGCGCCGGTGAGAGAGCTGAGCTGCATGAGCGTACGAAACGCAGCTTCTCAATGCCCTCAGGCTTCGCGTTCAGTCGCGCCACCGATAGTTGATGAATCGTCGGAACGCAGGAATACCACGTCACGCCGTAATCGCGGACTGTCCGCCAGAAGCTCATGGGATTGAACTTGCCCGGCACCACTACGGTGCCACCGGTCAGAAAACTTGAGAGCGTCGAGGCCACCAGCCCATGGATATGAAACAGCGGCATCACGCACAAGGAAACGTCTTGCGCTGTCAGTCCGTAGGTGGCGGCCACGTTTTTGCAGGAGACAGCCAGGTTCTTTTGCTTCAACGGCACACGTTTCGGCCGGCCTGTGCTGCCGCTGGTATGCAGCACCAGGGCGACGTCATCGGGGCTGGGTGGTGTTACGGGAACGCCTTTCGGCGCACCTTCAATGCTCACATTTCCGCTTTCATCCATTTGCACGGCAAACACCGGGATGTTCAGATGCCGCGCCGCGCGCTTGGCATCTTCCGCACCTTCCGGTGGGACCAGCAAAACCTTGGCGGAGGTATCTTCCAGATAAAAAGAAAATTCATCAAACCGGTACGCTGGATTCAACGGCGCGGCAGTTCCGGCCAACGCTCCAGCCAGAAAGGCCACGATCGTCGGCAGGCCATTGGGAAGCACGTTGGCTACCCGCTCGCCACGGTTGATCCCTATTCCGGCCAGGGCCTCAGCCATGGTCTGTACCTGGCGGCGGAGTGATTCATAACTGATAGAGGTTCCGGTCTCAGGAATAATGACGGCCGTGGCATTCCCGGGGGCGGCGTTCAATAGCGAAGGGAGGTCATTCATTAGAGCTCAGCTCCGGTTGCAAGGGGGTCTCTTGCCTTCGTTCAACGTTCGGGCGGCAAGTATATACCAGATAAATCATGATGCAAGTAGTTGCCGCTTCGTCGCCCCAACTGGCTCAAATCAACCGATCCCACTGGCTCAAAATCACCGGCTCTGACCCATGTTCCTGGAATATCGCTTGTGATAGAAGTGGCGTCCGTGAGGAGAAAAATTGCTCTTTAATGGTTGTTGCTCAAGTATTTCGAAGTTCAAATAAATTAGCCTCTGGCTTAGAATGCGCGTTCCCGGGCTCCTTAAGGATCGCAGCTTTTCTCGGCGCGTAAGCCATTGGTATTGCATCAGTCTGGTACTGCATCAGTTTGGAATCGACCAACCCATCCTTAAAACCCGTCATCCCGAGATCCGTAAACCAGCAAGCGTTTTCTTCAGCTTGCGAGTAGGATCGAGGGACCTTGTGTTTCAAACTGATCCACTACCAAACCGTCCCCGGCCACGCAAGTGGCCAGAAACTTGCTCTTGATAAAACGATAAAAACGATAAAACGATAAAACGATAACTGAGGCCTTCCAATGACCTTCAATTTTGTCTCTGCGTTGCTTCTCTTGGTTTCACTCTTTGCCCCGGGACCGCGTGGCACGGTACCACGCTCCACCGCTACAGATTATGCTGCCCACGCTTCACAGGATAGCGTCCAGATGGGCGCGTCATTGCTGACGCACAAAGAGCTGAAAAAGATCTTTGCCACCAACGTGAACGAGTGCTGCCTGGTGGTGGAAGTGGCTTTTTATCCTGCAAAAGACCATTTCGTGAAAATCTCTCTTGACGACTTTATGCTGCGCGAATCGAGCATGGAACTGGGGACCAGGCCCTCAACGCCGGATGTACTGGCCGCGCGGCTTGAAGTTCAGCCGGTTAAGCCTGATCGCGAGCACACCCCCGGCGTGAGCAGTGGCTCAGACATCGGCTATGAAAGGACCACGCAGCAGAATGGCTCGGAACGTTCTACTTCCGGAGGAGTCGTGCAGCGCTCCCGCGTGGGTGTAGGCGTCCCGATTGGCGGCAGTGGAGGTTCACGGCTTCCAGAAGGTCGAACTACCCCAGAAAGCAATCGTCGCGCCATTGAAGCGGAGCTTACGGAGAAATCCCTCCCGGAAACCGACGCGTGGGACCCAGTTGCCGGCTATCTCTATTTCTCTGTGCCAAAAAAGAAAAAAGGCGGCTACGAACTGGTCTACATGACAGGCGACAAGAAAGTTGTGCTGCCGCTGAAGTAGTGTCCCTGGTTCACTCTTAATTCCCCGGGACTGTTGTTCTCTCTCCCTTGCTTGCTGATTCCGCCCAGGGAATCAGCCGCAGATAACTGGCTACTTACTTACCGCGCTGGAAGCGAGCCACATCGCCCATCCCTGCGTTTGTGAGTGTAGTGCGCCCTCTCCGTGGCATTGCTCGTCGAAAACCGGGATGTACTCACAAATGTGCTCGACTGTAGTTCCTTACAGGTGCGGACCCATTCCGCAAAGTCGAGAATACAAGCTGAGAGGAAAGCGATTGGACCAATTGCAGCCTGTTCAATTTCCCGCTTTAAAGGTGCAGAAACAATGAAAAAATGTGCCACACTCGCAACTCTACTGGCGCTGACCATGTCGGTAGCCGTCACTCGCGCGGCCAGTCAGATTCCAGCTCAGAATATTCAAACTGCAGGCCTGTCACTGCAAGCGGAGAAGCCACCTCACGTGGATGCGGAGCCCTCCCCTGCGGACAGGGACCTGGAACGCACCATTAAGGATGCGCTCGGACAAGATCCGCATATGGCCTACTCCAGAGTCAATGTGCACGTTGATGACAAGGCAGTGGTCCTTGGCGGAGTAGTGTTGACGCA
>DATBVH010000173.1:0-6062 GCA_036515395.1 Candidatus Angelobacter sp. | reverse complement strand
GCGATCTGGGGTAAAGCCTGCTCCACGGCTGCGGCTACTTTGTGGTCTTCGCGGTTAATGACGCGGGCAATCTCCAGCGCGGAGAGCGTATCGAGGCTGGCGGAAGCGGCATTCTGCTGCTCGGTCCGGAGATCACGGAGTTTGGCTTTGCGAGGACTCACGCCGTTCAATACCTCAAAGCGCTTCGATGATTGCATCGTGGAAAGCGGGCCGAATTTGCTTGATGGACTGCGAACCACGGTCCGGCCAAGTGCGATTGGTTAAAAGAGTGATAGAAAGCTGACGATCAGGATCAATCCAGAGTGAAGTACCTGTATAGCCCAAGTGGCCATAGGAGCGCGAGGAAAAATATCTTCCAGACTGAGACGGTTGGGATGGGGTATCCCAACCGAGGGCGCGCGAAGTACCGAGGGGGGAGGACTGTCGTCGAGTAAAAATTGCCAAAGTTTCCTTTTTTACCAGGGGCGAGCCGCCTTGCAACATGCAGTGTGCGAAAACTGACACGTCAAAAACTGTGGAAAAACAGCCGGCGTGCGCGGCGACTCCGCCCATGACGGAGGCATTTTCATCGTTGACTTCACCCTGGATCAGGCGATGGCGGAAAGTGCGGTCGTCTTCGGTGGGCGGGATTGTGAGTTTCAGGCCTGCTGGCGGGTTGAAGCAGGTATGGCCGAGATTGAGTTTGGCGAAGATCTTCCGCTGGCAGAACTGGTCCAGAGGCTCGCCAGAAAGCTTTTCCAGCGCCTCGCCCAGCAGGATGAAGCCGATATCGCTGTATTCGGCGCGGGTGCCGGGATCGGCGGTGAGCGGGACGCGTAGAGCCTGCGCAAGCAACTCGTCCTTATTAAGGGCGGTTTGAAACAGTTTGATATAGGCGGGGAGTCCGGAGGAGTGCGCCAAGAGCATGCGGAGCGTGATTTTCTGGCGTGAGTCTTGTTGTCCTGCGCCGCTTTCGGCGAATTCGGGCAGAAGCTCGACTAATGGCTGGTCGAGTTTGAGCAGGCCGCGATCGCACAAAATCATGCAGGCCGTAGTAGTGGCGATAACCTTTGTGACGGAGGCCAGATCGTAGATGGTTTCAGCGGTTACGGCTGGGGACGTTGCCTCATACGTGAAATGCCCGAGGCCTTTGTGGGCGATCAGCTTTCCCTGATGAGTGACGGCGGCGGCTGCTCCGGGGAAAGCGCGCTGTGCGATGCCGGAGCGAAGAATGTCAAAGGCACCCTGGAATTGCTCGTCCTGATGGTCAAACGCGTGGGACAGCGTGCTGTTGGTACTTTGGTGCAGAAAATCCCCTCGTGTTGCTTTTGTTTTCGGTTTATAACACACTCAGTTCACAGATGACATTCCCGCGTAAAGCCATAGGCTTCATTTCTATACTTATTTTGGTTGTGCAAGGTCTTTCGGCTATTGGTGCGGCTGCGCCTGCGGCCAAGAAAAAGAAGCCTGCGGCTGAAGCAAAGGAAACAGCTAACTTTTCTCCGGTCGATTTGCTGGTGCAGGAGCAGATCAACGACCAGGCCATCACCGGAGCAGTGCTGGTGGTGGGCCATGGCGGAAAGATCGTGCACCAGAAAGCTTTTGGGCTGCGCGCGACCTCGCCGCGTGCTGAAGCCATGACGCTGGACACGATTTTTGATCTGGCGTCGCTCACCAAAGTTGTGGCAACAACGCCAAGCGTGATGCGGTTAATCCAGTATGGGCAGGTCCGGCTGGATGAGCCGGTAGCGCACTACATCCCTGACTTCGGGATGAACGGAAAAGACGCCGTCACGGTGCGGCAGCTTTTGACTCATTATTCGGGCTTGCGGCCGGACATCGACTTGAATCCGTATTGGGTGGGACGCGATGCCGCGTTCCGGCTGGCGCATGAAGAAAAGCTGCAGGCGCCGCAGGGCTCAATCTTTATTTATAGCGATACCAATTTCATCGTGCTGGGCGAGCTGGTGCAGCGGCTCTCCGGCATGCCCTTGGACCAGTACGCGGCCGTGCATATCTTTCAGCCGCTCGGCATGAAGCACACACGCTATCTTCCGCCGCCGGAGTGGAAAGACAAGATTGCGGAAACTTTTGCGCCTGACAGAAAGCAGATTCTTCGCGGCGTGGTGCATGATCCGCGCGCGGACAGGATGGGCGGCGTGGCTGGCCACGCCGGAGTTTTTTCCACGGCGGGCGACCTGGCTTTGTACGCGCAGGCGCTGATCAGCCGCAAACAAATCCTGGATGGCGACATCATTGAAAAGATGACCACGCCGCAACAGCCGCCGAATGCGACAGAGGTCCGGGGGCTGGGCTGGGACATTGATTCTTCTTTCTCATCGAACCGCGGCGCGCTGCTGCCGGTGGGATCATTTGGACATACTGGATACACCGGCACGTCACTATGGATTGATCCATATACGAATACCTATGTAATCCTGCTGACGAATTCAGTCCTGCCCCGGCAGGGGCCGGCGATCATCTCCTTGCGGGCACGCGTGGCCACGGCGGTGGCGGCGCTACTGAAACTGGATGTGACCTCTGCTGATCGGGAAAAGCAGCTGGCAATTACCGGCTATAACGAAGCAGCCACGGCATCGCGCCGGCTGGGTGCGCGCAACGGACACGTGCTGACCGGCATTGATGTTCTGGAGCAGGACAATTTTGCTTCTCTGAAGAAGGACAAGGAGCAAATGACAATTGGCTTGCTGACGAACAATACAGGCGTGGACGGGCAGGGCAGAAGGACGATCGACGTGCTGGCAGCGGCGCCGGGAATCAAGCTGGCGGCAATTTTTGCTCCGGAACACGGAATCTTTGGCGCGCAAGACGATCTGAAGGTGGAGAACACAACTGACTCGGTGACCGGTGTTCCGGTTTATTCGATGTACGGCGGCACAGAGGCAAAGAAGCGGCCGCCGCTGGACGTGCTCAAGACGCTGGATGCCGTGGTCTTTGATGTTCAGGATGCAGGGGGGCGTTTTTATACCTATCCGGCAACGCTGGGCTACCTGCTGGAGGCAGCGGCGCAGACAAACACTGAAGTGATTGTGCTGGACCGTCCGGACCCGGTGAATGGATCGTTTGTGCAGGGGCCAATGTCGCAACCCGACCTGCTGAACTTCAACAACTATCATCCGATTCCGCTGCGCCATGGGATGACGCTGGGCGAACTGGCCCAGCTTTACAACGGTGAGAAAAAGATCGGCGCGCGGCTGCGCGTAATTCCCATGCAAGGCTGGCTGCGTGGCGACTGGTTCGATTCCACGGGGATTGTGTGGATTAATACTTCACCGAATCTGCGGTCAGTGAACGAGGCGGAGCTGTACACGGGCGTGGCAATCATCGAGGGAACGAATGTTTCCGTTGGCCGCGGCACGGACACGCCGTTTGAGGTGATGGGCGCGCCATGGATCGATGCACGCGCTTTTTCCGACTACATGAACGCGCGGCTGATCCCGGGCGTGAGATTTGTGCCGATAGCGTTCACGCCGGTGAGCGGCCCGTACGCAAACCAGTTGTGCAAGGGCGTGAATATTATTGTTACTGACCGTACGGTACTGGATGCGCCGGAAATGGGAATTGAGCTGGCGGTGGCGCTGAGAAAGCTGTATCCCGACAATTGGAAGATTGAGCGTATGCTTGCCCTACTTGCCAATCGGCAGGTTTTTGACGCAGTGATGAACGGCAACGATCCACGAAGTATCGCGCAGGGCTGGCAGGATGATCTGGAGAAGTTCAAGGAACTGCGGCAAAAGTATCTTTTGTACAAATAGAAAAACACCTACCACGGAGACACAGAGACACGGAGAAGAGCTGGGGTAGCCGTGAATTAGCGCGAAATACGCAAATGAACTAAAAAATTTGAAGGCTAATGATCTGAGTGATAGACGCACGCTGGCTTCTCTTTAATTCTCTCCGGACTCCTAAGGGTTTCAGTTAAATTCTAATTCGCGTATATTCGCGTTCATTCGCGGCTTACCTTTTCTCTGTTTTCGCCGTGCCCTCCGTGGTGAAAATTCTTTCTGCGCTTTTTTGCGTGCATTCACGGCCCAAACGTCTTATCTTTCGAGAATGGGGCAACAGACAGGCTGTCTGCACATCGGCACATCAGGATGGTCATACGCGAGCTGGAAGCCGGCATTTTTTCCAGAGAAGCTGCCGTCGAAACGTTTTCTTGAGTTCTATGCGACGCGGCTGAATGCGGTGGAGTTGAACGGCACGTTCCGGCGAATGCCGACGGCCAGCGCCATCGCCGGATGGGTTGGCGCAACGTCGCCGGATTTTCGATTTGCTGCCAAGGTGCATCAATCGATTACGCATTTCAAGCGGCTCAAGGATTGCGACGATGCGTTCCGGTTTTTTCTGCAGAGCATGGAGCCAATGCGGGAGTCAGGCAGGCTGGGGCCAATATTGATCCAGACGCCGCCGAATTTAAAGGCCGATATTGATCTGCTGCGGACGTTTGCGCAGTTGCTGCCGCAGGCTTACCGTTTTGCCTTTGAGTTCAGGCATGAGAGCTGGTTTACAGATGCGGTGTATGAGATTTTGAAAAGCAAGAACGCGGCATTGTGCTGGGCGGAGAGCGAGAAGATTGTTGTCCCTAAAGTGGCGACGGCGGACTTTTTGTATTACCGTTTTCGCGAGCCGGAGTACAGCACGCCTGATCTGCAAAAGGTGGCCGAAGAATTGAAAACGCAGAGCGCGCAACGCGAGGTGTTTGCCTTCTTCAAGCATGAGGAGCGTCCAGAAAGCGCGTTGAATGCCGTAACGGTGGCGCGGGCGAATGGGGTTGAAGAGAAGCCGTTCGTGATGCCGGAGAAAAAGGCACCGAAGAAGAAAGCGGCCCAATAGGAGTTGCCCTCCTTCGCTCCTCCTCAGTCGCGCGGCGCTTCCTCGGAGTCGCTCAGGAGGGCAACAATAAGTAGGCCGCTGGTTCGGCTAAAACACTATCCAGCGATCGCCTCAATTGCATTTACAGCCTCCGGCAGCAATTCCAGAGAACGGCTTTCAAGGTCTTGCTGCATATGTTCAGCGCTGGATGTGCCGGTAAGCGGCAGCATGCCAATCTGCCTGGAGAAAGCGAAGATTATCTGGGCCGGCGTAGCACGGTTCTGTGCGGCAAGAGCCGCGACTGCAGGATGTCGAAGCACTTCAACATTTGCCGTGAGCAAAGAGAATCCCTGGTAGATGATGTTGCGCTCACGGCAGAAGTGCCGCACGTCGCGGTCCCAGCCCAGACGGGCATAGCAGCGGTTCTGGACAAAAGCGGGCGGTTCCGCATGGGCCCGGGCCATCTGCTGCAGTTGACCGAGCGAAATGTTGCTGACGCCAAGAAGGCGTGTGCGTCCGGCATCGCGTTCCTTGATCATGGCCTGCCAGGTTTCAAAATCGTCGGTGGTCCAGTGGGAGTGCGAAGCGGGGCCGTGCAGCACAAAACTGTCCACGTGGTCCGTGCCAAGATGCTCAAGCGAGCTGGCCATCGACTGCGCTACCTGGAGAGATAATGACGCCGCTGGATCATAAGGCAGACGGTGGTCCTGGCCTGCCTGATAGGTGAACTTGGTCTGAAGAAAAAGATCCGCGCGGGTGACCAGACCTGCGGCATATGCGGCTGCCAGTCCCTGACCGACTCCGGCTTCAAAGTAATGGCGGCGCTGGTTAGCGGTATCAATTCCGCGAAAGCCTGAGCGGATAGCGAGCTCTGTGAGCGCCGGTGTGCGATCTTCTTTCCAGGCGGTGCCGTAAAGAAAGTTGGGAACAGATGAGGGTTGGACGCTTGGCATCATTTTTATTCTTACATACAGCGTTTTGCAGAAATTTCACCGCTGAGAGTGGAGGCGCGGAAAAAATCGGAAAAGTTTGCGGAAAGATCTTTGAAAATTTGCTCGGTCTATCTCGATTTCTATTGATTTGTTCGCTCAATATTCGCTATAGTGAAAGTGCCATGGGGATCCATCTGTTACAGCGGCGCAACGGGAAAACCGTTGCGTTTTGTGTTTAGAGAAGTTTGCGACCCTCTGCCGATTGGATTGGGTTTGGGATTGGGTGACCCAAGCGTCACCCAAGGGTCACCCAAGCGT
>DATBVH010000172.1:0-8117 GCA_036515395.1 Candidatus Angelobacter sp. | reverse complement strand
AGGGGTTACAGCAGTCAAGGTCCGGCGTCGCCACGGCGGCGCGGACTGGTTGGGCTCCGGCGTGACTGAGAGTAATAGCCGATCCGAACAGAATAAAGAAGGCTACGAGCAGGCGCGTGATTTTCATGTTTTAGCTCCATGCCGCAGTGGCGGCTAAGGTGGAGTGTACAACGCTGTCGGGCATGGCTGGCTGCCTCGTTCTCAAGTTGTAGGGATTACCGAAAACGAAATTGGGAAAATCAGCCTGTGAAATTTGAGTGGTGGCTGACGCCATCACGAGATTCACACCACCTCTATCAACGGCTTCCCTGGCGGAAGCACTTCGCCGATCTCTACCGCTGGCACACCGGAATCGGTAAGAGCGGTGAGCAGGGCGGCCGTATCAGCGCGGGCAACGGAGAGCAGCAATCCGCCGGCGGTCTGGGGATCGAAAAGGATGGTCCGGATTTCTGCCGGGACGCTCTCACCATAGCTGACCAGGCATTCCGCGAAGTCGCGGTTATTGTTGAGGCCGCCGGGGATGAAGCCGGCGCGCACGCAGTCCATGGCCCCGGCAAGCAGAGGAACGTTGGCCGAATTGATGCGCACGGAAACGCCGCTGCCTGCGGCCATCTCCCGCGCATGGCCGATAAGGCCGAAGCCGGTAATGTCCGTGGCGGCGTGAACGGTGAACTTGCCCGACGTGGCAACTTCAGCGGCGCGCCCATTCAGCGTGGTCATGGATTGGGTGGCGGAGTCGATCCATTCCTGCTTGGCCTCACCGCGCTTGATGGCCGTGGAGATCACGCCCGTCCCCAGGCCCTTGGTAAGAATGAGCGCGTCAAGGATCTGAGCATTGGAGTTGGCCCAGACTTTTTGCGGATGGACCATGCCGGTGACGGAGTAGCCAAATTTAATCTCAGGATCGCGCACGCTATGGCCACCGATCACGACGCAACCGGCTTCCATCATCTTGGAAAGGCCGCCGGCAAGAATCTGCTGCAGAATGTCGAGGTCGCCTTTATCGGGAAAGCAGACGATGGCCAGCGCGGACAAAGGGCGTCCGCCCATGGCGTAAACGTCGCTCAGAGAATTAGTGGCCGCGATCTGGCCGAAGGTGTATGGGTCGTCAACGATGGGCGTGAAGAAATCTACGGTCTGGACAAGCGCCTGCGTGGCGGAAATTTTGTACACTCCGGCGTCGTCGGCTGTGTCAAAGCCAACCAGAACGTTAGGGTCATTTTGCCGGGCTAATTTCCCAAGCACCGCGTCCAGCGCCGCCGGACTCAGCTTGCTTGCTCAACCCGCGGCTTTTACCTGCTCCGTTAACCGGATTGTCTTCACTTCTGCCATGGTTGGTATTTTACAGGCAAGCGGGATTTTTATCTGAATCCCGAAGCGTAGCGAGGGGAGCTCTATCGATTCGATGCTCGTAATTTTTTTACTATGCTCTGATTCAGTAGTTAGCAATTAGCCAAATCTCACCACGGATAAACACGGATGCACGGATTTTCGGGACTGAGTTTCTAAACAATGAATTGATCCGTAAAATCGGTGCTCATCTGTGGTGAGGTTTTGTGCCGCTTGGTGGTAAGAAGTTTCTGATCAGTGTTATCAGTGGAAATCAGTGGTAAATAGATTTTCCGAAAATCTGCGCTCATCCGCGTTAATCAGCGGTAAGGTCTTGCAGTTGTTTTGGCTGATTGCTGATTGCTAACTGCTAGTACGCAATCGACACCACCTTCACCGTCGGAACCTGACCGTCCCAGTCGGTGGTAACGTGCTCCAGCGTGAGCCGGAAATCGCGTGTCTGGCCCGGAGCAAGCGGAGCGCGGTCGATCAATCCGTAATCGACGTAAGGAACATTGGGCAGCAGAACAGTGACAGGGAGAGTATCTTTTTGCGCAATCTCACCCAGAGAGTTTTTGAAGATCACCTGGACGCTCGCTGCCGTCACTTTGCGGTCGGCGCCGTTGGCGAGCTTGCCTTCAATGTACGTTACAGATCCGCCGGCAAAGTTTTCCGCCGTGGCCATATGCAGTCCGGAAACTTGCAGCTTCGCCAGATTAGGATCGCCCGGCGCAGTAGGTGCGGGCCTTCCCGCGCGCGTAAGCAGAACCAGAGCTACGATCAGCACCAGCACAAACACTCCGCCGATGGCCATCGGCACCCAGTTGCGGCTTTCGCTCTGTTCGGCGGAAGGAGAAAATACCGGCTCGTTTTCGGAATCGCCCATGGCGGAAATTCTAACCTCTCTGCCGCCGCGATCCAAACGGTTTGGAAGAGTTGGCCGCTATTCGCCCGCTATCGTCATGCCATCAATCCGCAGCGTGGGAGCGGCTGTCGACCCACGAAACTCCAGGTCATTGCCAATCTCAGAGATGTTGTTCAGCATGTCCTTGAGATTGCCGGCCACAGTCACTTCTTCCACTGGATAAGTAAGTTCGCCGTTTTCAATCCACAGGCCGCTCACGCCGCGGGAAAAATCGCCAGTAACCATGTTCACGCCAAACCCGAGAAACTGGAACACATACAGCCCCTGCTTAACATCCCCGATAATCTGCTGCGGCGTGCGATCACCTTTTTGCAAATAGAAATTTCCCGAACCGATCCCCGGCGTTCCCGCCAGCCCGCGAGAAGCGTTGCCGGTAGTCTTCAGTCCCAGTTTTTTCGCCGTGTAAGTATTCAGCAAGTAAGACTTCAGCACGCCATTTTCGATCACAACGGTTCGCCGAGTGGGAACGCCTTCGCCGTCAAAAGGCTCGGTGCCAAATCCGCCAGGCATGGTGCCATCGTCCACAACTGTAATGTTGCTGGCGGCAACCTGCTCTCCCAGTTTGTTCACCAGAAACGACGATTGCCGGTAAATTGCATCGCCGTTCACCGCTTCAAAGACGTTATCCAGAATGGATTCTGCAACCATGGGATCAAGCACAATTGGGACCTGCGTGGACTTGATCTTGCGCGAGCCCAATCGGCGCAACGTGCGGCGCGCGGCTTCACGTCCTACCGACTCAGGCGATTCCAGCTTTGCCAACGTTCGCGCTAATGCATACCACTGATCGCGCTGCATGTTGCCGTTTTCGTCCTGCGCAATGGGCGCCGCGGAAACAGAGCAATACGAGCGGCGGAATTCGCCCACGAATCCATTCGAGTTGGCCAGCACTTTGTGGCCAACTGCAGCATCAAACGTGCCGCCATCAGAATTTTTCATGCGCGGATCAGCTTCCAGCGCAGCGCGTTCCGCCCGGCGCGCATACTCAATACGCTCCTCTGGCGGAAGCGAATACACATCGTCGTAATAAAGCTTGAGATCGCCCTGCAAAGAGCCGAGTCGGTCAGGCTCAGGGATGCCAGAGTAAATGTCTTCAGAAGTTACTCGCGCCAGTTCCAGCGCGCCGCTGATCAGCCGCTGGATTCCATCTTTGGAGAAGTCGCTGGAATATGTGCTGGCCGCGCGCTGGCCAAGAAATGTCCGCAGGCCGATAGCGCGCGATCCTGACTCTTTCAGCGTCTCTACTTCGCCCATGCGTACCACGGTGGAAAACTCTGAGCCCTCCCGCACCACCGCTTCGGCGGCGGTTGCGCCGGCCTTCACGGCGCGTGAAACTACGCTCGCTGCCAGGTCACGCAGCTCCGCGTCAACTTCATTTACTGTTTGTGTATTTGTTGCCATTATCTTGCGGTGCCGCCCACGGTCATGCTGTCCAGCTTCAGCGTTGGAATGCCAACACCCACCGGCACAGACTGTCCATCTTTGCCGCAGGTGCCCACGCCTTCATCCAGTTGAAGATCGTTGCCAACCATGGAAACCTTCGTCAGCGCATCCGGACCGTTGCCAATCAGCGTGCAGTTTTTCAGTGGCGCGGTCACGTGGCCGTTTTCAATCATGTAAGCCTCAGACGCGGAGAAGACAAACTTGCCGTTCGTAATGTCCACTTGTCCGCCGCCAAAATTCACCGCGTAAACGCCGCGCTTTACTGATCGAATAATATCTTCCGGTGAATCGTCGCCCGCCAGCATGTAAGTGTTGGTCATGCGCGGCATGGGAATGTGAGCGTAACTTTCACGACGTCCATTGCCTGTATCGGGCATGCGCATCAGCCGCGCGGAAAGCTTGTCACTCAGGTAGCCCTTGAGAATTCCTTTTTCGATCAGCACAGTGTTCTGCGTCGGAGATCCTTCATCATCCACGTTGATTGATCCGCGACGTGATGGCAGCGTGCCGTTATCCACCACCGTGCATTTATCTGAAGCCACGCGCTTGCCCAACATGCCGGAAAAAGCAGACGTTCCTTTGCGATTGAAATCCGCCTCCAGTCCGTGGCCAATCGCCTCATGCAGCAGAATCCCTGGCCAGCCTGGGCCCAGCACAACTTCCATTTCGCCCGCCGGAGCTTCCACCGCGTTCAGCTGGATAATGGCCTGTCGCGCTGCGTCCTGCGCAAAATGCTCGGGAGTTTTGTCGGTCAAGAAGAAATCAATGCCAACGCGTCCGCCGCCGCCTGCGGCGCCTTTGGCGGAACTCTCGCCGGACTTGGCAATCGTGGTCACGCTAAACCGCGCCATCGGCTGCACATCGGTCGCAAATGTTCCGTCTGATCCAATCACCAGGATCTGACGCATCTCGTCAAAGTAGCCGCCGCGCACCTGCACAATCCGTGGATCATAAGCTCGTGCAGCGCGGTCCGCGCGCATCACCAAGTCAAGCTTGGCGGCAATATCGGCATCGGCTGAAGGCGACGCAATGGGATACAGCTGGTGATTCAAATTTTCCTTGAATCCCTCAATCGGGCTCTTGGCCGGCCCGCGTGCAATCAGGGCAGCAGTGCGCGCAGCGCGCAGGATTTTTTCCGGGGCCAGATCGTCGGTATAGGCATAACCGGTGCGCTCACCGGCCAATACGCGCACACCACATCCGGCGGAAATCCCCTGAGACGCGGATTTCACTATCGACTCATCCACGCTGATTGAAGTGGAGGTCAGATATTCAAAGTACAAATCGGCATAATCGCCACCGGCGGAAAGTGCTTCGCCCAGATAGCGCTGAAGATCGTTGGGAGTAATACCAAACTTCTGAAAGAAAAGATTTTGATTTTGTGTCATCGGCTCTTTTTATTAGATGTCCCTGAGACCGGAAAAGCACCATCCATTGCGCCTCATATGTCTATTGTCGCACTTTTCCTTTCGGTCGATAGTAAGAGTAAAGACCCCGGGCAAAAATGGGCCGAAGTTCACAAAAACACTGATTTTTTGGCCCAATCGGCACGTAATTCGATACTAGTTCCCATCCTCGCCTATCATGGTACGATTTCCGGACAGGAGCGATGTATGCCGCAGGCTAAAAACTACCGGCTCCGTGAACTCTTTCGTCGTCTAAGAAACTGGCTCCGCCGACAACCGCACAGGGAGCCTGAGCCTCCCGTCGATCCTTACGCTTACGTAACTGCTCCAAAAAAGCCTCGGCCATCGAATCGCAGCGGGGCCGCCGTCGCCGAGCTACCGGAAGACTGATTTGGTAAGTCCAATGACTGTCGGCAAAGCGCGCAAATTAGTTTCGCCAACCAAGGCTAACCAGGATTTTTATGAAAAAGCTATGCCTCCTTCTCTTTTCGATGTTGAGTGCTCTCGCCCTCATCCACGCCCAGGCCGCTTCTGCCCCCGCACCGGCAAATGCTGCGTCCACTCGCTACACATTTATTCTCGCGGGCAACAAAGCTGGCTATGAGAGCTCCACGCGCAACGCAGATGGAAGCCTGCAAGTCCATTTTGAATTTAACGACCGCGGCCGCGGCCCCAACATCAATGAAAAGATTGTCGTCGGTAAAGACGGCATTCCCACAGACATCGAAATCACCGGCGTTGATTACCTCAAAGCGCCTGTCGATGAGCGTTTCTCGTTGAAGGAAGGCGTCGCCAATTGGAAGAACCGGTCAGAACAAGGGCAGAAGAAGATCGCAGGGAAAGCTTTTTACACCAGCGTCTCTGGTGGATCGGAAGAGACAGGCCTGCTGGCAAAGGCGCTGCTTGCCGCTCCGCAGCACAAACTGCCTTTGCTTCCTGCCGGCGAAGCCTCCATTGAGAAGCGCAGTGAACTCAAGATCACCGCAAATGGGCAGTCGCGGACAGTCACCCAATATGCGATTGATGGTTTCGGTTTTAGTCCATTTCCATTCTGGCTCGATGCGGATGGCAAGTTGTTCGCGTCAGTTTCAACCTGGTCTTCAATTATTCAGGAAGGCTGGGAAAGCGCCGCTGCTGATCTTTTAAAAGAGCAGGATAAGTTTGAAAACGACCGCTCAAAGAAGCTCGCGCAGACGCTGGCTCACAGACCGAAAGGTCCGCTGGTTTTTGTTCATGCCAACCTGTTTGACGCTGAGTCGGCACAAATGCTGCCGAACCGCACCGTAGTCATCACCGGAAACAAGATTACCGCCGTGGGCGCTGACGGTCAGGTGCCACTCCCAAAAAACGCTGAGACCATCGATGCCGCCAGCAAAACTCTGATGCCCGGCCTATGGGACATGCATGTTCACGTAGCGCCCGGCGATGGCCTTTTACACATGGCCTGCGGCGTAACTTCTGTGCGCGACCTGGCGAATGACACTGATGCCTTGCTGCAAATGCGCCGCCGCTTTGATGAAGGCGCAGAAATTGGCCCGCGCGTGGTGATGGCGGGCTTCATTGACGGTCGCGGTCCTTACCAAGGCCCGACAAAAGTTTTTGCCGATACAGAAGAAGAAGCCCGCGCTGCAATCGATAACTACGCCAAGCTCGGCTACGTTCAGATCAAGGTCTACAGCTCGCTCAAGCCTGAGCTCTTGCCCAAAATCGTAGAAATGGCACATGCCCACGGCATGCGCGTGAGCGGACACGTCCCTTCCGGCATGAATGCTGAGCAGTTTGTGCGTGATGGCGTGGATGAAATCCAGCACATGAATTTTATCTTCCTGGATTTCATGCCGCAGGTAAAAGACACCCGCACGCCGGCGCGATTTACTGAGGTCGCCGCTCACGGCGCTGAGATCGATCCTAAATCTGAACAGGTGCAGGCCTTCATTCAGCTCCTGAAAGAACACAAAATCGTTGTCGATCCCACGCTCAGCATCTTTGAAGGCATGTTTGATGATCGTCCCGGCAAGATGGCTGCAGGCTATGCTCCCGTGGCTGACAATATGCCCGCGCAGGTGCGCCGCGGCTTTCTCTATGGCGGATTGCAGGTTCCGCCAGGCCAGGACCAGCGCTACCAGGATTCTTTTCAGCGCATGCTTGATATGGCCAAGACTTTCTATGACTCCGGCGTGCCCATCGTCGCCGGCACGGATTCGCTCGCTGGATTCACATTGCATCGCGAGCTTGAGCTTTATGTAAAGGCCGGTATTCCCGCGCCCAAGGTCCTGCAACTGGCCACCTTGGGAGCTGCGCACGTTGTAAAGCGCGATGCTGAACTCGGCTCAATAGCTCCGGGCAAACTCGCGGATATGATTCTGGTCGATGGCGATCCGTCAGCGCATATCAGCGACATCCGCCGCGTGAAGACCGTGGTAAAAGACGGCGTAGTGTTTCAGGTGGCCGATATCGATCGCGCTCTGGGCGTGATCCCGGCTCAGTGATTGCTCGCCGTCACTTGCGCCGCTTCAGGCCGCACCTGCAGGTTTTCTCCGGAAGGTTCCGCCATTTTTTAGCGGCAACGAGTCGCTCGATCTGGTTCACTCGCTCCTCCGGCTGCATGGCAATGCCTGAACTGCTGTACCCTCCACTCAAAACCAAGGTGTCAAGTATTCCCGATTTGTCTTATCAGCGTTTATCAGCGAAAATCAGCGGCGAGGTTTTTGGAGGGGATTTAATGAGCGGCTTCACTCGAGATGTGGTTTCAACTCCCAACGCACCTAAAGCCATCGGGCCGTACTCACAGGCCATCAAGGCCAATGGTTTTATTTTTATTTCCGGGCAGGTTCCCATTGATCCCGCCACGGGAAACCTAATTGAAGGCGGCATTGAGGCGCAGACGGAGCAGGTGCTGAAAAATTTGAGCGCAATTTTGCAGGCTGCAGGCAGCAGCTGGGAAAAAGTTGTGAAGACCACGGTATTTTTGAAAAGCATGGCAGAGTTCGGACAGATGAATGAGGTATATGGAA
>DATBVH010000171.1:0-14426 GCA_036515395.1 Candidatus Angelobacter sp. | reverse complement strand
CCATTCCGGCGCTTGCGCAAGATCACACGCTGCAACCCGGGGCTCCCGGAGTCTATGCCGGCCAAAATCTATCCAAGGCCGGGGAGTTGAAGCAGCCACGGATTCTCCATCGGAAGCGAACAAGTGAAGCAGATTACATCTGATGCGCTGGTATTCTTCGGCGCCACCGGCGACCTGGCGTACAAGAAAATTTTCCCCGCGTTGCAGAAGCTTGCCAGGCGCGGGAAGCTGGAAATCCCAGTCATTGGTCTAGCCAAATCCGGATGGAATCTGCAACAACTCCAGGAGCGCGCAAAGAACAGCGTGGAAACTTACGGCGGATTGGATCCAGAAGGTTTTCCCCGGCTGATTTCAAAACTGAAATACATTGATGGCGATTACAGAGACCCTGCAACTTTTGCCAGGTTGCGTCAGGAACTGGGTGCGTCTCAGCATCCATTGCACTATTTGGCAATTCCGCCAGTCTTGTTCCCGGAGACTCTGAAGCAGCTGGAAGCTTCTAGATGCGCGGTTGAAGGACGGATTGTGATTGAGAAACCATTTGGTCAGGACCTGGCCTCAGCTCATGCTCTGAACCGGGTGGTCCACACTGCGTTCGACGAAGAAAACGTATATCGAATCGATCACTTCCTTGGTAAGAATACTGTTCAGAATGTCCTGTATTTTCGTTTTGCCAATTCCTTTCTTGAGCCGATCTGGAACCGCCAGTTTGTACAGAGCGTGCAAATCACCATGGCGGAAGACTTCGGGGTGCAGGGCCGCGGCGCATTCTACGATCACACAGGCACGATCAGGGACGTGGTCCAGAACCACCTTTTGCAGGTCCTGAGCAACATTGCCATGGAACCTCCACCTGGCTTGGCGGTTCAAACCGTCCGCGATGAGCGCGTGAAGGTGCTGAAAGGAATTCGCCCGCTGGAGCCAAAGGATGTAGTCCGTGGCCAGTTCGATGGCTACCGTAAGGAAGCTGGGGTGAAGGCGGATTCGCATGTGGAGACATACGTCGCACTGCGGTTATTCATCAATTCGTGGCGATGGAAGGGCGTGCCATTTTATATTCGCGCCGGCAAGTCTATGCCAATAACCGCGACTGAAGTAATCGTCACGCTACGCCGGCCGCCTGAAATTTTTCTGGAGAACCCGCTTCCTGCCAACTACGTACGATTCCGATTAACCCCTGATCTTGTGATTGGGATCGGCTCTCAGGTAAAAATAGCTGGCGACGGTTTGCTGGGTCAGCAGGTTGAACTTGTTGTCTCCGAGAACTCGGATCCAAATGAGATGCAAGCGTATGAAGAGCTGCTTGGAGATGCGCTGGCCGGGAACTCATCGCGTTTTGCGCGCCAGGATTATGTAGAAGAGGCGTGGCGCATCGTGGACCCTGTGCTGGATGATGCAACCCCGATCTACGGCTACGCTCCGGGTACGTGGGGACCAACTGAGGCGGATGCGCTGGCGCCTCCTGAAGGGTGGATCAATCCCAAATAGGCGGCTGCATGCGTGCAAGAGCTCTGCGACTTTTTCTCCGGGCGGATCAACGCGTAGACAGGACTGTTCTTTGGTGCAGCGGCTGCACAGGGCGCGCGTTGTGTGGATATAGCTTCACAAACTGCTCAAGTTCAGATTGTGAGAGAGTCACAGGTTGTTTGAGAACAAACCATGTCACACTTTCGCTGCAAGGCGGCGTTGTGAGCGACCCCGGGAATGTGTAATAGCTGCTTGTCTTCGGCAACAGGTCTGCGGGATTGATTGTGGCTCCAGTAGTGACTTCTCCCTCGCTAGTCTGCGGCAAATGGTTGAAGATGGTTTTAAGCACTGAGTTATCTGGCCCCTGGTCAGCCAGCACGGCAACCACCGCCAAATGTCCTTCTGCGTCTTTATGGACCAGATGGATCACAAGGTCGTGTGACTTGCCATTCATTTGCTCTTCACTGGGATGATGAAAATGAAATTGCAGGAGCTGGTACTGTTTGCCTGCAACTGTCATGGAACTGCGTCCATCGCTGTTCACCTGTACTGTGTGGCCGTTGTTGATAATCTTCAATGCTGAATCTGTGTAATGGAATTCTATTGCAGGCAGATCTGAGGCAACCGAACCGGTTATGTTGATGGGAGATTGCTCAGAGCCTGTTTTGCACTTTGCATAGTCGGAATTCAAATCACCCCAGCGATCGGGCCCGGTTATGCCCTCATAGCTCCAGTGCGGCGGATGATGGGCCTCCTGCTCCCACGATCGTAGAGTGAGCGACAAGAGTGCCACAATCAATATGCTTATCTTCATGACCTGACCTCGTTAATTTAGCTTGATGACAGCTATCCATTTGGAAGGTATCAACCCTGTCACCTATAGGGGACTGACAGTTTTGCCAGCAAAGCGCTAAATAAGCCTTAACAGAAGTGCCGACGAATCGCCCGGCTTCCGTTTCACATCAACAACTTGGAGTCAGTTTTGCTTTCCTGAGCCGTGCCGTTTTGTAGCCCAAAGCTTCAGGAAAAAATCGGTCCCCCATTGTTTCTTACCAGACCGATTTCAGGATTGTCCCTCCCTTACAATTTCGGTGAGATTTGAATGACGGGCAAATCTCCAATCCGCATTCTGGTGGTAGATGACTATGAACCCTTTCAGCGGTTTGTAGCGTCATCGCTTGCGCAAAAACCAGAGTTACAAATCGTCGGTCAGATCTCAGATGGCTTGGAAGCAGTCCAGAAAGCGGGAGAACTTCTCGCCGACCTTATTCTGCTTGATATAGGTCTTCCGGGACTGAATGGCGTTGAGGCTGCTCACCGCATCCGTGAACTCTCCCCTAAATCGAAAATTCTTTTTTTTAGTGAAAATCGCTCTCAGGAAATCGTAGAAGAAGCCTTCCGCACGGGTGCAGCCGGCTATCTCGTCAAGTCGGACGCTGGCCGCCAACTGTTGACTGCAGTGGATACCGTTCTTCAGGGTGCGCAGTTTGTCAGTTCCAGTCTGCCTGGTTACGTTCTTAACGGGAATGGGGATGAGCATACAGGCTATCCTGCCTTCGGAAAGAAGGCCGTACCCGTTATGCCGCATAAAGGCGGGATTGTGGGCCATCACGAGGTTGTGTTTTATTCTGATGATCGACAGCTTCTTGATCGGCTATCGCAGTTCATCGGGGCAGCTCTCAGCTCTGGAAATGCGGCCATCCTTGTCGCGACCGGAGCGCACCAGGAGAGTCTGATGCAAGGTCTGCGGGCTTATGGCGTTGATATGGCCGCGGCTGTCGAGCAAGGCAGATACATCGCTCTGGATGCTGCTGACACGCTCTCGTCTTGCATGGTTAACGGCATGCTTGACTCAGTTTTATTTTTGCAGAGCTTGGATAATCTCATTCTCAAAGCGGCAACCGCTGCTCAGGCAGAGCACCCTCGCGTCGCATTTTTCGGAGAATGTGTTGATCTCTTGTTAAAACAAGGTAACGCAGAAGCCGCGATCCAGATCGAAAAGCTCGGAGCACAACTTTCCAGGAGATACGATGTGGATATTCTATGCGGGTACTCACTGGAGGGGCGTGGTGTCATGGAAGAAGAAGTCCTTCAGCGAATCTGTGCAGAGCATTCAGCCGTCTATAGTGGGTGAAAAGCGTCAATCAACACTCAGGATCAATTATCTTTCCAGCATACAATCCGGTGCAGGCTCCTTGGATCGTGATCGTCTAGATTCGATTCTCGATAATGTTACCAACCTCTTTCTTGTCCGCCGGTTACGACGATTATTCAAATCGTCAGGCAACCTAATCCGCCGCTTCAGCTTTCGTGCTGGATCAAGCCGGCGCTGCGAGGATCTTAAAAACTAGTATTTTTCCATAGTGCTCAAAGGTCTTCTCGGTAGTAGTATTCAGCCATCGAATGTGTGTGGGGAACAATTCCAGGCGCGACCTTTATCCGTGCATAAGGAGAACCACTCCAGCGTTCTACCGTTTAGCGGCTGATTCAACAACTTATTTCATGAGCTCGGGTTCAAGTTAAATTAGGCGAGCTACTTGGCTAAATCTTTAATCAGCGTTCTTGTGGTGGATGACCATGAACCGTTTCGACGGTTTGTGGCGTCTATGCTGGCGCAAAATCCGGAATTAGAGATCATCGGCGAGATCGCCGATGGATTGGAAGCAGTCCAGAGAGCGGGAGAAATACAACCAAATCTGATTCTGCTTGACATAGGTCTTCCGGGACTCAGTGGAATTGAGGCTGCACGCCGAATCCGAGCTCTCTCCCCGTCCTCTAAAATAATTTTTCTGAGTGCAAATCACTCTCAGGACATCACAGAAGAAGCCTTGCGCATGGGTGCAGTCGGATATATCGCAAAGCCGGATGCTGCGCGCGAATTACTAGCTGCTGTGGAAGCCGTGCTGCAGGGTAAGCAGTTTTTCAGATCCATTCTGCTTGCTCACCAAATCGATGGGGACCAGGAAACACGCAAACATGCTTTACTACGCGGCCTGGCACCACTTCAGCGGCACAAGGGTGATATTGTCGGCCATCACGAGGTGCTGTTTTATTCTGACGATCAGCAGCTTCTTGATCGAGTATCGCAGTTCATCGGAGCAGCACTCAGTTCTGGAAATGCGTCCATCATTGTCGCGACCGGGGCACACCGGGAGAACCTGATGCAAAGCCTGCAGGCTTACGGCGTTGATATGGTCGCGGCAATTGAAGACGGCAGGTACATCGCCCTGGATGCTGCTGATATGGTTTCCACCTGCATGGTTGATGGCGTATTTGACCCAGTTCGATCTTTACAAAACTTCGGGAATATCATTCTCAAAGCGGCAAGTGCTATCCAGGTGGAGCATCCTCGCGTCGCCGTTTTCGGAGAATGTGCGGATCTCCTGTGGAAACAAGGCAATCCAGAGGCCGCAATTCAGGATGAAAAACTCTGCAACCAACTGTGCAAGAGATACGATGTGGATATTCTATGCGGGTATTCGCGAGACAACGTCAGAGGTGTTTCGGATGAAGAGGTTGCGCAACAAATCTGCGCAGAGCATTCAGCCGTTTATCATCGGTGAAAAGCATTAATAGAATAATCTACCCACTACTTTCTAGCACACAATATGGTGCAGTCCTACGTAGGCATGATCAATTTATTCCCGCTTCCCATCCAACCTAATTTTGTTGCGTGAAATCAAGCATTTGCAAAGCACCGGAGCCATATCCCAGGCGGCTTTTCGGGATTTCGTAATGGCATAATTTGGCATTCGTCGATCAAAAAAAAGCCAATTTTCCACAGTGATCCTCAAGCACGACTTAGGATAGTATGCCAAACGTACTATACGAGAACTTGGGGGAGAGCAGGTCTCCTGGCCTGCTTCACGATTTGCGAAGTCACGGCCGTTTTGATTTCGCAGAAGCCAACATTAACGTAACGGAAGTACTGCTTCAAGGTGGTTAGGTTTACTGTGCGTTCAGCAACTTTGTTACTTCAGCTGGGTTTCACTAGATAGGCGATCCTGCGTGACTAAGTCTTCAATCCGCATTCTTGTCGTCGATGACTTCGAGCCGTTTCGAGGGTTTATCACGTCCGCCCTCATGCAATACCCAGAATTGCAGGTCGTCGGCGAGCTCTCAGATGGATTGGAAGCAGTTCGGAGAGCGGCAGAACTGCACCCGGATCTCATTTTGCTGGATGTAGGCCTTCCATCACTGAATGGAATTGCGGCCGCGCGCCAGATACTGGAGCACTCTCCGAAGTCGAAAATCCTTTTCGTAAGTGGGAATCAGTCTTCAGACATCGTAGAACAGGCCTTGTCTACCGGTGCAGCCGGCTACCTTGTAAAGTCGGATGCTGGCCGCCAACTGTTAGTCGCTGTAGGAGCTGTTCTTCAGGGTAAGCAATATCTCAGTTCCAGCCTTTCTGGCCTCCGGGTTAATCACTCAGGGCATCAGCATGCAGGCGCTTGCGGGGTGTGGAAGCCAAAGCAGGTTACACCGCCGTCACCGCAAGGAGAGATTGTGGGGCGACACGACGCGATGTTTTATTCGAATGATCGGCAGCTTGTCGATCATTTATCGCAGTTCATCGGGGCCGCTCTTAATGTCGGAAACGGAGCTGTGGTTGTTGCCACCGGCGCACACCGGGAGAGCCTGATGCGGAGTTTGCAGGCCGGCGGCGTGGATACTGCCGCGGCTCTTGAGCAGGGCAGATACATCGCTCTGGATGCCGCTGATACGGTCTCGTCTTGTATGGTCAATGGCGTGCTTGACTCAACTCAATTTTTGCAAACTTTCGAGAATGTTATTTTCAGGGCGGCAAGCGCTGCAAAAACGGAGCACCCTCGCGTTGCCGTTTTCGGGGAAGGTCCGGATCTCCTCTGGAAACAAGGTAATATCCAAGCGGCAATTCAGGACGAAAAACTCGGTAACCAGCTGTCCCATACCTACGCTGTGGACATTCTATGCGGCTATTCGCTGAGCAACGTTCACGGCGTGGCAGCCGTAGACGTCTTACAACGAATTTGTGCCGAGCATTCAGCCGTTTATTGTCGGTGAAAAAGAATTCTCCCGCTCCGGATAAACCTCATCCATGTACTGAACTAAATATGTACTGGATTAAACTGAAGCCAAAGGAGCGTCCGCGCCATGTTCAAGGAGCGGCACCTGGACCTGAATGAGTGTTCCTCCCCTTTGGTAAGAAGAGATCTGAATTGATCCGCCAATGGCGAGGATTCGTTCTCGCATGCTTACTAGGCCCAGACCACCTTCTTTGCTACTGACGTCAAACCCTACCCCATCATCAATGATCAGCAGCAGGATTCGCCCATCTTTGGACGTGAGCTCTACCTGCACTCTTCCAGCCTGGCTATGGGTGATGATGTTATGCAGTGTTTCCTGGGCGACACGATAGAGACACACCGAAATTGAGGGTTGCAGCGGGTCCGGCAGATCGCGAATGGTCAAATCGACTGAGAGCTCCTTCCCGCGCTGCACCTCATCGCACAGTTTCTCCAGGGCTTTTTGCAGGCCTAAATACTCTAAGATCGCTGGATAAAGGCCGTGCGAAATTTCGCGTGTGGTGCCGGAAATGGCCGAAACCCGGCTGGACAAATCAATCAGGTCCGGCTTCAGTGATGGATCGGCTTTGTCTATGAGCCTGTCCAGCGTTATCTCAACCAGCGCCAGCTCCTGCCCCAGGTTGTCGTGCAGCTCACGCGCAATGCGATGACGTTCCTGCTCCTGTGCGTTCACCAGGTTGGCGCTCATGCTGCGCAGGGACTCTTGCGTGCGTCGCGCCTCGATCATGACAGCAGACAGGAACATGAGCGCCACCGCGACCAGACAAAACAAAATTTGCAGTGACAGGATGTTCTGCGGCAGCGACGCGTACGGGAACGGTTCTAGTCCGTGCGTTGCGTACCACGTCGAGATCAGGTTGAGGGAGAAAAGAGACAGGCTCAATCCGGCCGATCCAAATCGGACAGCTGCCCACACTAAAAATGGTAGGGGAAGATACATCATGGTCGGCGTAGTCGCGGCCGATGGCGGGTACGGCCCGAACACCCAAATGGCACCCACAATGGTTGCAGCTATCAGCAGAGCGTACTCCAACCATCGTGCTGCGCTGGTTCCCCGAATTCGGAACATATTTTTTGGGCTGAGCAGCACGATAGGAGGAACGACTGTGAGCACTGCCATTGCATTGGTGAAGAATCGCTGCATCCCCAGATGCCAATAGTCCCTTCCCCAGCCTGTAATTACTACATCAGCAGCATCCAGGAACGAGGTTGCGAGAGGGGCAACTAAGACACCGAAGACGAGAAACACAAAAACCCCGCGCACGCTCTCAAGCCTTCTTTCAGATTCACTGAATTTTGTAATGCAATACGCGCCGATGAACGCTTCAATACTGTTTGTGATGAACCAACCGGCCGCGGTCCCCAGCGGCACACCGATCTGTAATTGAGCGAACATGTGGGCGGGAAGCACTGTCAGAAAGAACGCCCACCATGTTCTCCGTGGGACCAGCAGTAACGCTCCCAGAAGAATGGCATTGGGCGGCCAAAAGGCCGAAATCGGTTGACCGATGGGGGTCCAGGCAAAGCCGATCCGGGTGCCAATGTAATAACTGATTCCCACTAACAGCGCCGCACCCATAAGCGAGAGGGTTCGGTGAACTGCAACCGACGACTCATGAGCATGAGCCGTGTGAACGCCGTGCATTCTCGTCGTGGAGGATGAAGATAACAACATTCCGCTCATGAGCGGTTACCTCTGTCTCAACAATGGATCGCGAGCTGGCGTCTGATAATACCTAAATCCTTTGTATCGTAAACGAAAGAAATTTGCGTTTACGAAAATCAGAAATGAAAAATTGCGCAGCTGGCAAAGAGCTTGAACAAACTATAATAGATCACGACGAGGCTCTGCTTCTATTACTGCCTGCCACATTAAGGAAAATCTTAGATTTTCTGACCCGAGAATTGCGGTTCGAACATTAAACCCTGAGAGTTTCAGGGGTTGATACTTGCCACTTTGATGTTCTTCAATATTCCGAAACTCACTTTGCTGATGAGCTTGAGAACTCACATCCAGAACGACTCATTACGCTATTGTGTTCGAGCGATGAAACGCCATGGCCCAGGCTGCTCCTATTGGAGAATAAACGACGAAACAAATTACGCATGAATAGTTTATGGAAAATCTGGTACATGCGTTTAGCCGATAAAAGCCGCACCAAGGGTTTGCAAGCTTCAGCGATATATGGCCAACTCAAGCTGCCGGTTTCAGTACGTCGAGCGATGGTGGAAAACGCTTTCCTCCTTCCAGTAATGAAGCCGCATCTGTGGTGCCAAACAGGCGTATGAGCCCGGCAATGACTCCCGTCCAGCCTGTCTGGTGACTTGCACCCACTCCTGCTCCGTTGTCGCCATGAAAGTATTCGTAAAAGAGAAGGTAGTCGCGCCAGTGGGGATCATTCTGAAATTTCTCTGTGCCTCCAAATACTGGCCGATGTCCCTGCTGGTCGCGTAAAAAAATATTTGTCAATCGATCAGTGATCTCGCGGCTGACTTCAAAAAGATTCATCCATTTTCCTGAGCCTGTAGGACACTCCACTTTAAAATTCTCGCCGTAATACAAATAGAACTGGAGCAACGCCCGTATGATCAGCACGTTCATGGGCATCCAAATAGGGCCGCGCCAGTTGGAGTTGCCGCCAAACATCCCGGTATTGGATTCTGCAGGCAGGTAATCAACCTGATAATCCTGGCCGCCATAGCTCAGCCTATAAGGATGCTCCAAATGGAAGCGTGACAGGGCACGAATTCCATAAGGCGCCAGGAATTCGTTCTCATCCAGCATTTTGGCCAGCAGGCGGCGAAGCCTCTCAGGATTGACGAGGGCCATAATCCCGCGTTGTTTTACGCCAAAATGTCCGGGGCCAGTCGGATGAATCGTGTCCAGCAACTGGGGCATATGATTGAGCCGTTCGCGAAGAGCTTGTAGCGTCAGGGTGACTTTCTCTCTTTGACCGGCCTCAATCACCGTGGTTGCGCACATGGGCAGCAACCCGACAATAGATCTTACTTTGAGCCGTGTGCAACTGCCGTCAGGCAGACGCAAGAGATCGTAATAAAATCCGTCTTCTTCGTCCCATAAGCCATTTTCATCAGGCCGGTTGATGGCTGCTGCAATCCAGAGGAAATGCTCAACAAATTTCAGGCAAAATTCCTGGTAAAGAGGATCGGCATCTGCGAGCTCTACTGCGATCTCGCACAAATTTTGACAATAGAAAGCCATCCATGCGGTCCCATCCGCTTGCTCCAGGTATCCTCCGCCGGGCAGCCCTGCACTCCGGTCAAAGATTCCGATGTTGTCCAATCCCAGAAATCCGCCTTCAAAGACGTTCTTCCCAAACCGGTCTTTGCGATTGACCCACCAGGTAAAATTTATAACCAGCTTATGAAAGATCCTCTTGAGAAATTCGCGGTCGCCCACGCCATCTTCCGCTTTCTGCAAGTTATGTAAAAAGATGGCTGCCCAGGCGTGTACGGGTGGATTCACGTCGCTGAAATTCCATTCGTAGGCCGGCATCTGGCCATTTGGATGAAGATAGAGAGCCCCTACCATTAATTCGAGTTGCCGCTTGGAAAATTCCGGATCTACGAGCGAGAGTGGCAGTGTATGAAAAGCCAGATCCCACGCGGCATACCATGGATACTCCCATTTGTCCGGCATTGAGATAATGTCGTGATTGAGCATGTGAAACCATTGTTTATTGCGTGAATCACGGCTCTTGGGCAGCATTGGGTCTGCCTTGTGTTCTTCCAGCCATTCGTCAACATCGAAGCTATAGTACTGTTTACTCCACAGCATGCCCGCAAACGCCTGGCGCATCACCATGGATTTGTCCCAGCCAATTGTGGCAGGGATAATTCGGGAATAGAACTGGTCGGCGTCCCGTATCCGGCTCTCCATGATGTTGTCAAAGTGCCCTCCAAAAGGCCCTTTCGATTTCGGATACGCTCCCTGCACGCTCTGCGGAGGTACTGCGCTAAGACGCAAGCGAATGATTTCTTTTTTCCCGGCTTCCACTGTGAGTTGGTAATTTGCCGAAACCTTGGTTCCAAGAGCCTCAGGGTTGACTGCATCTGCCGTTCCACTCACTATGAAGTCATTGATTCCATCTTTCACATAAGCGGTGGTGTTGGGGGCGCCAAAGAGGCGCAGGTTATTGGTTTCATTTTCTGTAAAGAGAAGCTGCGGCCCTCCCTCACAATACAAGTACATATGCCCGAGCTCGAGGTTGAATGCCGCTGCTACGCTGGCCCCTGTTGTGGATTCGTCCTGTCTAATCATGGGACGACCATCGCCTTTTCCGTTGGACCACGTATTACGAAACCACAATGTAGGCAGAAGGGTGATTGGCGCGGCCTCCGGCCCATGGTTCCATGCAGTGATTTTGACGAGAATGTCGCTGGCTGATTCTTTCGCATATTCCACGAACACATCAAAATACCGGTCGTCGGCGAATATGCCTGTGTCCATCAGTTCGTATTCGAATTCATCCCGTGATCGCTGCCTGTTAACACGCACCAGGTCATCATATGGATATGCCCTTTGCGGATATTTATAGAGATATTTCATGTAAGAGTGCGTTGGCGTATTGTCCAGATAAAAGTAATACTCCTTAACGTCTTCACCATGATTTCCTTCAGCATTTGTCAATCCAAACAACCGCTCTTTCAGAATAGGATCTTTTCCATTCCACAATGCCAGCGAGAAGCAAAGCAGTTGATGATCATCAGAGATGCCGGCAAGCCCGTCTTCTCCCCAGCGGTACGCGCGAGAGCGGGCCTGATCGTGGCTCAAATAGTCCCACGCATCTCCAGTCTCGCTGTAATCCTCGCGGACGGTTCCCCACTGGCGTTCACTCAGATAAGGCCCCCACTGTTCCCAACGCTGATTACCTGGCTGCTGTAATGGAACTTCCTTCTCTTTCACGACTTCACCTTCTTCCTGGGCTGCTCTAGCCTTGTTTGGGAGGTTGGGGTGCCGGGATGGGCTCAGGGTCAGCTGATACAGCTGGCACAGCAAATTTCATGCTGCCAGCCTCCCGGTTACTTTGCTCTCGATAAGTGTTGTGAGATGACGGCGCGCTCGTTCCACAAAAACCAGGGTGTCGGCGAGGCAGCTCTCCAGCAGAACGCCGACACCGAAATGGCCGGTGAGGTCAGCTATCGCCGTCAAAGCCGTATATTCAGCAATTCGAAAATGAACAAGGTTGCTGAGCTTGACGAGGATAAACATCTGCCTGGCTGTTGGACTTTGGATTTCCGCAAGCTCTCGCCGGAAATCCTCCACAAAGACATGTTGCAGCCTGTTATTCAATGCGACAGGCTCTTCCTCAAGGAGTTTGAAGCACTGATCAATCTGGCTGAGAATCTTTTCGGAGACAAACACGCGCGCGTCGATCGCTTCCTTTATATCTAGGTCTTCCACAAGCTGATTGATCTCCTGAAACACTTTCGTTGCATGCTCCGTGTTCTTCCTCGCTTCGCTCAACAGCAGTAGAAATACTTCTTTAGGGCTCTTTATTGCCATTTGCATTTCCTTGGTGATTTCTACCTAACTGTTTTGACCGTAATAAGCGCGGCGTTCAAAAGAAACTGGCAGAATCGACAGAGATTTTTTACTTCGAGAGTGGCCCATTGCAGCTTGGCTTTTGCCACTGAAGATTTTGACAGTTCTTGTTGTTATGTGTGCTGCTTATCCTTAGAAGGTGCAAGAGGGGTTGAAATAAATATTTACGCAGTGGAGAAAAACTCATGCGAAGAGCCATTAGTTTGCTGGTCGTTTGTGTTGCGACTCTTTTATCGGCTCAATCAAACTCATCCAAGTACCAGTCAGCTCTGATCCTTGAAGTAAAGGAACATCAAGGGCCCATACCGGATCACATTCTCGAGAAAATCAAGGATCCTTCGGCTGCTCACTATGACATCTCTATTCGGCTAAAGGGCAACCATGCAGAGTATGTTCTCCTGTACACACCTCCTCCCGGCCGATATGGCTTCCAGTTTACGAAGGGCATGGACCGTCTCGTTTTGGTTGAAAGTGACACCATCACGTTCAATGACATAGCTGGACGCTCAATCACGGCCCCCATTCTCAGCCAGAGACCTGCCCAGCCATAAGCACGCACTCAGCCCCGGTCATTGAGTTAAAAGATAGGCCGTGAGTTTCTGACACTTTTTACAGTATGCGTGAAACGGATCTATTTTTATGATTCAGCTGGACTGACGGACAGAGTCGCCGCTTCGCAGCATTGACCTGCCAATTCATGGCCTGTCACTGCTGACCCCTCTGAGGCAGCGGCTCTTTCCCCAGCCCTAAACCATCGAAGTGTTCGTGAGCGCCAGGGCTGGCTCATGGCTGGCCGTATGCCAGGAATGCGCTTGGACACGAGAAAGCAGGATACATGAATCGACGTATAACCAGTTTCATCGCAACTACAGTGTTGGTTTTGTTAACTTCGCCCGCATTTGCCCAGGCTTCGAGTGGCCAGAGCATAGAAACCGAGGGATTAATTCTCACCCGAGACGGTGACACAATGACCATTGACAGCCCCAACCACGGAAAGCAGGTTGTTGCTATCAACGACGAAACCAAGGTGCTCACCCCGAAAGGAATGTTTAGAAAAAACAACATGGAGGTAACGTCTCTGGTGCCGGGGCTGGAGGTTAAGGTTAAAGGCACCGGCGACGCGAATGGACAAATCGTGGCTGAAAAGATCGAGTTCAGCAAGGAATCATTGCGCAGGGCCAATCAAGTCCATGCCGCCATCACGGCACATAAGGCTCAAACGGAAGCCAATACAAAAGACATCGGAGAAAACCAGAAAGGAATTTCTTCCAACGCAGAAAAAATCGGAACCAACGCTGCGGATATTTCGCAACATTCACAACAAATAGGGGCAGTGGAAAAACGCTTTGACGATCTGACTGAATTTGATGTTAAGAAGCAGTTTTCCGTCAACTTTCCCACGGGAAAGTCTGACATACCTCAAGAAGCACAACAGCAGTTAGCGGAGCTCTCGAAAGAAGCACAGGGACAGAAAGGTTACCTTATTGAAGTACAGGGTTTCGCGAGCACCAGCGGCGGCGCCGGCCGGAACCAGCAACTAAGCGAAGATCGTGCCGAAAACATTGTTGACTACCTGCACCAGCAAGGGGTGCCGTTGAAAAACATCGTCAACCCCGCTGCAATGGGTACCACACTGCCCGTAGGAGATAACAATACGGAGGAAGGACGTTTGAAAAATCAGCGCGTTGAAGTCAAAATGATGGTAAATCGTGGTCTTTCATCCAACAAATAGCCAGGCCATACCACGAGAGCGCATTCCTGCAAGGCCGCACAACTTGGTGCGGCCTTTTTCTTAATGCGACGGGCGTAGACGTTCATTGATTGAGCTGTCTACCTAATCAAGCTCACCCGCTATGAATTGAAGCTGTGCGATTAGCTTATGATGACGACCTTCACCAGGGATAAGCATTGGGTTTCTTGGGTGAAATCTGCCCGCACAACACTATTGATGGGAAAGAGGGTCCTCTGATCGCCACAAAAATCGGGGGTGCTTGCCAGACCACCATTAGTGAGTGTCACGATTGTGATTGTCAAGGGATTGCCGTGCAGGTCGTTTACGGAGCCAAGCACCGCCGCGGTAACGGTTCCGCTGAGACTGGAAGAATGAATTTGAGGGTTGGAGACGAAACCAACAAAAATGTTTCCACAGCCGGTTAGTAATAACCACACCAGCAGAGTTAAGAGTGCCGACGCGATGCGCGGAAACGCTTTCCTGGCGAGCCCATTCACTAAATGCACCTACAGGCATTGTGATGCTGTAGTGCGTCAGAGCCGACCGTCAATAATGCCAGTCAGATCGCGGATAATGAAGCTGCCAGCGGGACACA
>DATBVH010000170.1:0-9934 GCA_036515395.1 Candidatus Angelobacter sp. | reverse complement strand
TCTCGTAGTAAACCAGCCGATGGACTTTGTTCTTTTTGGTGAAGCCCTCTATTGAGTCCATCTTGTGCTGCGGTATCCGGCGGTCAATATATCCGGTGATGCCGATATAAAGCGTGCCCGTCCGGCTGGTAAGGATATAGACCCAGAACGTGTAATGGAAACCATCGCGCACGGCAGAGGGGTATCACTGCGGTATGGAGAGAACTCCCTGAGGCGGCTTGGTTACAAACGGCATCCTCGGGGTCCTTCGACTACGCGCCTTTCAGCGATGGCGTAAACAGCAGAGTTGACGCGCTCCGCTCAGGATGACAAGTTGTTTATTTCAATGTTGAAGAATGACGTCCTCGAGGGGCCGACAAAATACCAGCGTCGTCATAAGCGCGACGAGAAATTGGCCCACACTGAAGGCGAACGCATGCGAAGCCGAAAAGGGTGGGGTAAGTATAGGAAAACGAGACAAGCCCCGTAGCGGTGACACAAAGAATGCATACGACCCTCTCAGGTTCCTCCGCGAGACAAGCGTCAGAACACGAGTCACCCATGCTAATAAACCCCATCTCAAATCTGTCGTCCTGAGCGAAGCGCGGCGAGAATCCTGTACTTAAATGGGTGAAGGGTGCGGAGTCGAAGGATCCCGAGGATATTTGCAGCGCCATGCCGTGTCAGGGAGTTCTCTCGATAGGCTGTCCCCGGAACCGCATTTCGCGTCCCCAGTGTTCAGACAGGTCCTGCCAGCGTGGGTTGGATTTTTCGATCAGAGCGATTTTTTTCTCTCGCCGCCAGCCCTTTAACTGCTTCTCCCGGCGGATCGCATTCAGAACGTAGTCGAACGTCTCGTAGTAAACCAGCCGATGGATTTTGTACTTCTTGGTGAAGCCCTCGATTGAGTCCATCTGGTGCTGCGAGATGCGCCGGTCAATGTAGCCGGTGATGCCGATATAGAGCGTGCCTGTCCGGCTGGTAAGGATATAGACCCAGAACGTGTAATGGAAACCATCGCGCACGGCAGAAGGGTATCAACAGGCGGTATGGGTAGAACTCCCTGACGCGGCATGGTTACAAAAGGCATTCTCGGGGTCCTTCGACTACGCGCCCATCAGCGATGGCGTGAACAGCAGAGTTGAGGCGCTCCGCTCAGGATGACAAGTTCTTAGGTTTCATTTTCAAATAAGTTGAAAATAAGAAGTTGAATTCGCACGTGACAAAACCGAAAGCAATCACAACGCCGCTTTACGATACTGCCTCACGATGCTGCACACACCAGCACGTTTTTTCTTCGAACGATTTCTATCCCACTTGTCATCCTGAGCGAAGCGCCGGCTGAAACTTATACCTCGCTTGATTGGAAGGGCGCGGAGTCGAAGGATCCCGAGGATTTTTGCACAACCAGGCCGCGTCAGGGAGTTTCCTCGAGACGCTGTCCGCGGAATCGCATTTCGCGACCCCAGTGCTCGGACAGGTCTTGCCAGCGTGGATTGGATTTTTCGATCAGAGCGATTTTTTCTCTCGCCGCCAGCCCTTTAGCTGCTTCTCGCGTCGGATCGCATTTAGAACGTAGTCGAACGTCTCGTAGTAAACCAGCCGATGTACTTTGTACTTTTTGGTGAAGCCCTCAATTGAATCCATCTGGTGCTGCGAGATGCGCCGGTCAATGTAGCCGGTAATGCCGATATAGAGCGTGCCGGTGCGGCTGGTAAGGATATAGACCCAGAACGTGTAATGGAAACCATCGCGCACGGCAGAAGGGTATCACAGCGGCATGGGTAGAACTCCCTGACGCGGCTTGTTTACAAAAGACGTTCTCGGGATCCTTCGACTCCTCCTCAGTCGCTAACGCTCCTTCGGAGTTCGCTCAGGATGACAAGTTCCTACTTGTCAAGTCGAAATAGAAAATCGAATTAGCAGCCGAACGATGAAACCGAGCCAAATCCTTTCTCACAACAACAAATAGCTTTGTTAAGTGTTCTCTTAAGTCCCACCTCCGGCGCACATTTTTGTTGCGAACTTCTACTCTTCGGGCGATAATTCGCGATCGACTTGGAGGCCGCCAAATGCAAGGTTTCGGGCCCTTCTGCGCATTACGAATTTTCCTGCTGCTTTCCTGGATTACTTGCGCCCAAGCACAAAATACCAATCCCCCTTCCCGGTCTTTTCCTGAAATCGAAAGTCAAATTCGCCAACTTCAGGACGAGAACCGCAGGATTGACGCTTTGCTAAATCAGAACATCCAAGAGATGTGGAGCTTTACATATCAATTTACCAGTGATGTGACAGAGGGCGTATTAAGCCCTTTGTTCGGCACCCAAAGGGATTATGAAAACCTAGGGCGAACTATCGATGTAGCTGCAATGGAATTTCAATCGGGCCACGGTGCTATTGCTGCTTCCAAACTTGTGGATGCGGCGAAGCAAAGCTTGCAGTTGATTAAACTTGCTGCTAATACGCTTGATGGCACCATCAACCCAGAAGATATGCTCAAGAGCTATCACGACCTTGCAGACGCAACAAAAGCGCTGAGTGGCATCTATGCAGCTTTTGGACGGGACAGTCTTTTAAAAGACATGCAGACCCGCCTAAATGCGCAGATCTCAAAACTGCAGGATGAGCAGTTTGCCGCTCCGTATATCGCTCGAGGACAAGGTTCAGCTCCTAAAGACAAACCTGTCCCAGATGAAATCACCTTCGATCCGTCGAAGCTGTCACCCGAAGCGTATGCCGGTTGGCTGAAAAATCAGGAGAGAATGCGCTCTGAAACTCTGGGCCAATCCGATCCCGAACTGCGGGTGCAGGAATTACGGCGGCAAGCCGCGCAGGCCCAGTCTGATCTCAATGATGCGCAACAGCAATATGAAATACAGACTTCCCAGGATACGTATCGGGCTCCAGGCACTGCCGATGTGATCGCTCCCGGGACAGCTACCAGAACCGGAGTGCAAAGCCCGGAACCGTCGATTTACCCTCAAATCACAACGTCTTCGAAATGGCAGTCTCCCCGAAACTATCGGTGCGCGAGCGGTCCCTGCACTTTGGAGCAATGGCAGCAGGAGAACACATCTAAAACCAATCAATGCAATGGTGCAGGTTGCACAGGTAGTCAGATAACAGGGAACAATGGGCAGACGCCAGCCCCTACTCGCCAGCCGCAGAAACCGCCGCAGCCAACGCCGGCTTCGGGCGGCGATGATCCCTTATCGCATGCATGGCTGTGCCAGCAGCTTGCCAGCATTGTGCAGCATGACAAGAACAGCCTTGCAGCATGTCGGGCCAAGGACCAGTTGTGTATTCAGATGTTTCAGGCAGCGGTCCAGAGTGACCTAAAAAATTTCAATTCTAATAACTGCGATCCCAAATTGCTGCGCTAGCAGCTTGAAGAGAGAAAGCTATGACCTGCAACTCCACTTCTAACTGTCTCATCCCGATTAGGAAGAACAGCACACAGATGCGCTGCTGTGGACTCGTGGTCTTTTTTGTTTTGATTAGTATGGCCACCCAGTTCCCTGCGTATGCTCAGCAGCGCAAGCTGAGCGCTCCCAAACCAACTGGGGGTACGCTGTTAATCCAGACTGACAGCGACTGCGTGCTCACGTTGGATGACCAGCCTGCGCAACCGATGCAGCGGACTGAGACCAAAAAGATAACGGCACCATTGGGCGAGCACCTGCTGACCGCAGTAACTCCCGATGGCAAGGACCATTGGAAGACAGTAGTCAATCTGGATAAGCCGGTGCAGAAGGTAGTTCTAATTGAGTTGCTGACGATTCGGGCAGCGCGCGAGAGCACAGAACGCGACGCCGGGCAGTTACAGCACGACATCCAAGTTAAAACCGAACAAACGCAGGCTCTGCGGGAAAAAACTGACAAGTTAAAGCAAGCCCAGGGGCGGCTGGAGCAGCAGATTGCGGAGTTCCAGAAGCAGGCCAGACAGGAAGAGAGCGCCGCACGAAGCGACGACAACCAAGCTCAGCAAATGCGCCAACAGGCCATGGCCGGTGCCGCTCAGGGGACGAACCTGGGAAATCTCACTGCGGCGCTCGGAAATGCGGGCGTCAGCAATTCCTTGAATTCGGCCAACGCACATCGCGCCAGGGCGAGCCAGATACAGGACCAGATTACAGATTTGAATTTGAAACTCGAGCGAGTCAAGCGGGGAGAAATGGTGGAAGTACCAGAGAATCCTAATGCTCTGGACACCACGGATCCCGCCGCAGCTCGAATAATTGATGGTCTCAGTGAAGACTGCAAACAAGTTTTTTCACAATACCAGTCCGCCGCTCTCAATAAAGCGTTTGCTATTTCCTCCCGAGGCGCATGCGGCTATGGGTACTCGGCTCCTTCAGCGGACCGAGCACAAGAATTGGCGCTGTCCACATGCAAGAAGCGGGCCGGCCATCATAACGATTGTCATATTGTGATAGTCAATGTCGCGCCTGTGAATTGATATCAGCCGTTTAAACGGAAATCTGTAAAAAGGTGCCTTCATTCTGCCTGAAAGGAATTTTTTGCGGCGTTAGTGATCCCTCACTCCGCTCGGGAACTAAACCGGCAACTCTTCCTGCTGCCATTCTGTCGGCAGGGCTTTGGGCTCTTCGCAGAGTTGTATAACAAGATTTTCCAGCACAAGGCGTTTACTGGGGGCATTCGACCGCAGCGCCAGATCGGCGCGGGCGATCAGCTTGAGAGCGCGCGTGAGGTCGCGGCGGGATTTATAGCGGCGGGCCTGGCGGATTACGTCTTCAGCGGCGAAGGGAGGCAGGCGGAAGCCCTGCCACAGCGCCTGCCAGATGGCGCGGGAGTCGCGAACGTTCTTTTCTAAAATCACCAGCATCTGGCGGAAGGTGCGGGCCAGCATATAAAGGTGGCCGATGGCTGCGTCATCGCCCTCGCTGGTGGAGAGTAGCGCGTCCAGCACGCCGAGCGCGCGGGTTTTGTCGCGGGCGGAGATGGCGTCTGTGAGTTCATATAAAGACCGCTGCTTGGCGGCCAGCACCATGGTTTCTACGTCGCCCAGCGTGATGTGTTTTTTCTCGGCGACATAAAGAATCAGTTTTTCCAGCTCATGGCTCACCAGCATCATGTCCGCGCCAAGGGCATCGATCAATTCGCGGGCGGCGTCCTGATCGACTTTTACGTTTTCTTTCTGCGCCTGGTCGATGATCCAGCGCATGCCGTCGGCTTCTTCCACGCGCGCCAGCTCAACGATGCCGCAATATTCGCCCAGCGTTTCGCGGATGCGCTCAAAGCGGTCTTTGTCCTGCATCTCCATGCGGCGGACGTCGGCGGGAATGCTGATGTGGTCGGCGACAAAGATGATCACCGCGTCAGGATTCGGATCTTTCATGTAGGCTTCAATGGCGGCAAATTCCTCGGCGTGCGATCCACGCCCGTAAAGCTCCTTAACGCCGCGCACAAAGAAGACCTGAAACGGCGCCATGAGCGAAGGCGTTCGCGCGCGGTCCAAGACTTCCGCAACGCTCACCTGCGCCAGATCAAGATCGTGCAGGCTGAAGTCGCGCATATCTGCGGGGACAAGGTGCTGCAAGAGCGCCTGGCGGCACTGGTCGCGAAAGAAAACTTCGTCGCCAATGAGCACATACGCCGGACGAAGCTTGCGGCCCGCAATTTCTGACGCGAACTTTTCCGCCGGAGCAAAGCTTCTGCCCGCCATCAGAAGGCCTCCAGGATGTCGCCTACTAAAGTGCGGGCAAAGTCCTGCGACATGCGCTGTAGCGCCGGAGTTTCTTCCTCAAAAAAGCTGGTGACTTCACGCGAGACCTGGTACTGCTGCCGGAACGTGTAATTCTGGTTCTCAAAGAAAGTATGCCCGGCGTGATCAACGAGCGAAACTTTCATGGACACGGTAACGGTGGCGCTGGAGATTCTTCCGGTCTGCGCGTCATAGGTAAGCGGCGCGGCCTGCGCGGAGATGATGGTGCCTTTGAGTACAGCATCAGCGGATTTTCCGGCGTCATTGGCAATCTGGTAATGCGTGCGCGCCAGAAATTCGCGGACGACGTCACGCGTGAGCAGCTGCTCAATGGCATAAGTCTGCGTCTGATTCACAAATACCGGCACGGCGATGGTGCGCACGCTGGCCGGAATGCGCGTGGCGTGTCCGGCGGTGTGATAGCCGCAGCCAGACATCGCCAAGGCCATGGCCGCCAGCAAAATAATATGGCGCGCGAACTTCACTGAACTTTCCCAAACGGCCGGACAGAAGCCAGCGCGGTGGCGCAGTCGGCGGCGGTGAGCGCTGCCAAGCGAAGATTATCCACGGCGGCCCAAAGCCAGAAGCCGTTTTCATGGACCACGTCGCGCCGCACGGCAACCATGATCTCATCTTTGCCCGCGACGTTTACGTTGCTGGGAGAATCTTCCGGAGAGCGCGCAATCTGCACATGCTCACCGACAAGGCTGCGAGCGAAATCGCCAATGGCCATGGGAGCGGCCATCTCTATGTAAATCGAAAAAGTATGCGCGTGGAAAACCGGCGCTTGTACCAGCGCCATGGCAGGCATCGGCGCATGAACGCCCAGCAGTTTGCGCAGATGCGCGGCAATGCGGCGCTCCGTGGCTTCCAGCGGCCGGGACGAAGCGCGGCCATACCGATCCAGCATGTTGAACGCAACTTGCGAATCGAAAACCGCCGTGGGCATCTGCTGGAATGACAGAAGATTTACCGTCTGTTCGTGCAGCTCGTCCATGCCTTGGCGGCCGCGTTCAGAAACCGGCTGAAAGATTGTGGCAATGCTGTTGCGGATCGACCCAGCTTTCTTTGCGCGCAGCAGCAACAGCGCCAGCGCCACTGCCGCGGGATGCGCCGTAACAATCGAGCTCGACTCCAGCGTAAATTGCGTTAGCTCGCCCAGTTCGCGTTCAATCCACGGGGCGCTTACCGGCACGCCGGGCTCATTTTCCAGCGCGTATGACATATCTACAATCGCGCTGCCGGCCTCACGCGCCAGCTTCCACCTTTTGCGGGTAAAGTCTTCATCGGAAGCGAAAAACGTAAAGTCCATCTGCGCCAGCTCGTCCCGGCCCACAGGCTGCACCACGGCCACTTCATCCTGGACGCGCTCCAGTTGCCCCAATGACTCATCGTCATCCAGCAGCTTAATTTCGGCGGCTGGGAAGTTGCGTTCTTCCAGAACGTCTTTGAGTTCTTTGCCTTTGAGTGAAGCGGCGCCAACAATCGCCACGCGGAATAGGTTCTGTGTCTCTGTTTTCATCTGGGCTCTGGAGCCTCATTATATCCGTGCTGTGGCTCCGGCGGCTTGCGACGGAAGACGTATGAAAGCCGCGTAATCACACCGCTCAGCGCATATGAAATTGCAATGATGAACAGCATGTAATGATGGAACGCCACCAGCAGGCCAAGGAATCCGCAGATAAGAATAAAGATCTGGAATGGATGCCGATTGCGCAGGTTGAGGTCTTTAAAACTGTAAAAGCGCCAGGTACTCACCATCAGAAACCCGACGGCAATCAGCAGAGCAAACCATAGCGGCGCAAGTTGCGGCCACAAGATTGGATATCCGTGCACTAAGTGGATAGTTGCGGCAACTACTCCGGCCCCCGCGGGAATTGGCAAGCCGACGAAATACTTTCTTCCTGGCCTCCCGGGATTGGAAGGTTGCGGATTGACTTGAATATTGAATCGCGCCAACCGGCTTGCGCCCGCGACCAGAAAAATGAACGTCGCGATCAGCCCAAGCTGCACCATCTTGTCATGGACAGCCGGAAATCCGCGGTCGGGCAGCAGCCCAAAGCCCCACATCCAGGCAAGCAATGCCGGAGCGACGCCGAACGTGATCACGTCTGCCAGGGAATCAAATTCGCGGCCAAAGTCGCTGGTGGTGTTGGTCATGCGGGCAATGCGACCATCCAGGCCATCAGCCACCACGGCCACGCCAATCGCCATGGCAGCGTGATCAAAATGCCAGAAGTCCTGCGCGGTGCCCTGCAACGTCTGGCTTAGCGCGTAATAGCCCGCGCCAATATTCGCGGCAGTGAACAGAGAAGGCAGAATGTACATGCCTTTGCGCATGCGGTTTTTTCCCACTGGCGGAAGCTGGTCTTCCCATCGCCGCATGGGAGAGGGCATTTTCATCGGAAGGCACCTGTGTTTTCCCGCTTGGGTGTGGATGGCAATTTGCGCGGCGCAACCTTGGCCAGAATACTTGAGCCACCCAGAACGCGATCACCCAGCTTTACTGCGATCTCAGCCGGTTGCGGAAAAATCACGTCCGTACGCGAACCAAACTTAATCAGTCCCACGCGCTGTCCACGCGCCAGCTTTTCACCGGGCTTGTGATTGAACACGATTCGTCGCGCCAGCAATCCGGCAATCTGCTTAAAGACGACCGTCATTCCATCGCCTTCCATGATGACAATGTTTTGCTCGTTGTCATCGGCGGAGCCAGGAGCCATGGCGTTGCCAAACTCGCCTTTTTTGTAAACCGCGCTCTTAATCACGCCGGTAATAGGTGAGCGATTCACGTGGACATCGAATACGTTCAAAAAAATGCTGATCCGCGTGCAGGGCACGCCGTTCAGCTGCGTGGCTTCTACGGAAGTAACTTTCCCGTCGGCGGGCGAAACAATCAGGCCATCGCCGGCAGGGATCGCGCGCTCAGGGTCGCGGAAAAACCAGAGAAAGAAAGCCCCCAGCAGGATAGGTAAAGCGGCAAAGGCGAGTGAGTGCGTGAGCCAGCCAATCGCGGCGGCAACCACAGCCATCCCCAGGGCGTAATAGATCCCGTCACGAACCATCTCTCTGATTATAGCGATTTGGCGCGCCGAAATAGATGAAGTTCAGCCCTGAGCCTGTCGATCATCATGGTTCCCGGCTGGACCGCAACTTATTGAGAGACAAGCAGTTCTGGAAATATTCAGAAAGTCGGCAGAATTTTCTGTGGTTCCTTATATTTTTCGGGCCGATTTTGACTCTTTTAGTTAACGAGGCAAGTTCATCCGTCAGAACTGCTGACAAATTAAAAGAGGCATGGACCCGGAAGCCGTGCCTCTTTTTGCTTTTACCCACACCTCACTCTTGACCCTCCGCGCGGACGGTACGAGCGCGAAAAGCAAAATCTCACCACGGAGACGCGGAGGCGCGGAGAAAAACCGGCTAGAGTTTTTGTCCCATCGAGCCAAGAGCCAAGAGCCAAGAGCCAAAAGCCAAAAGCAAAAGCCAAAGCAAGAGCCAAAAGCCAAGAGACGATTTTGATACCATTTTGCTGAGGGAGCTTCCCATGCGTGGACTCAGCTTCGGCGAACTGCTGGATTACTCGGCGGAAGAAAGCAATCACTGGCGCGACTTCTTCACCCAACATCCCGGCGCGCTGGACGTGCCGTGCGACATCGCCGGGACCAAGACCGTCCGCGAAGTGGTGCTGCACATTGTGGCCGTGCAGATGCGCTATGCCGAGCGCCTGCTGAACATGCCCATCACCGAATATGACCAGCTGGCTGGCAAAACAGGTGAAGAGCTGTTTGCGCTGGGGCGCAAGAGCCTGGAAGACCTGCGCAGCTTCGCCATCGCAGCCAATGATGCTGACTGGGACGGGACGCTCACCTTTCCCACGCGCTCAGCCGGCGAGTTTACCGCCAGCCGACGCAAGATCTTTATTCATGCGCTGCTGCACGGCGTCCGGCACTGGGCCCAGCTCTCGACCCATCTGCGCCAGAAAGGCTACAAGCAGGACTGGATGCATGATTTTATTGCGTCCGGGGTGATCAGGTAGGCTCTGCATCCGGCAGTTGGTTTTTTGCAAGAGTAGACGCAACGAATAGGTGCAGCACAGGGAGAATTTGGTTCGTATCAGGGCACGGGCTTTAGCCGTGCCGTATCAGAGTAGTAGAATGCTTGGCTTTAGCCCCTGTCCTATGGCCAAACCTCTACGAAAGTCTTCGCGTCAATCGATCGTCGCGGGCG
>DATBVH010000169.1:0-2061 GCA_036515395.1 Candidatus Angelobacter sp. | reverse complement strand
AGAGACTTCTACTGTCAAAGTGCCTTCGCAAAAGGCCGCCGCAGTAGTGCGAGCTGCCACTTCCTTGCCGCAGACCAGCGGCCAAGCAAGCAGGACAGCTTCTTCAGGTGGTCGCGCGCGCAGCAGGTCTTGCATAATCTGACGCAAACCTGTGCGGACGGACTCCATCAATCAGCTCCGTGAAAGTTTTCATTTTAGCAGTTGCGCTGTGATCAGAGTTTTCGGTACTCGGCGCGAAACGTACTTCGCACTTAAGTGCATTTAACGGCATTTCATCCCGGAGCATAAACTGGGGGGCCGGCCTCTAGTGCTTTTAAATCCAATGACTTAGCCCGGTTTTCGCTTCACCGTTTAATGCCAAACTAAGCCGCTGAACCATTATTTACACCCATTCAGGGAAACCTTGTTAAATAAAGAGCCGTCCGGCAATTACTATAATCTCGAAATCAATATCCCGTTTTGTTTCTGTCTCATAGCTTGGAAGAGGGCGCCGATGGGCGCAAGGAGAGGCACAACTAATGCACAAGCCGGTAAAGTACGCAGAGAAGGTACTGACTTACGGAGCGAAAGGCGCGTGGGCTGTTTTTGAAAAGATCAACAGCATCAAGCCGCGGCCTTCATTCACGCCAAAGTGGTCAGACAAGCCGATATTGAAATCGTGGGAAAAGACAAAGCCGCCGCTGGGCTGGCCGCGCTCCACGGATTCTCTGTGTCCCAAGTGCGTTCCGGAAATCCGGCAGCAGATTGTTGACGGCAAATTGCCGCACGAGATCCTACTCAATGAAAAAGCCGGCGAGATCAAAGCCACCATCGTAGAGCGCGACGGAAAAATCCTGATGGTGAAGGATTGCCCGCTGCACGGTCACTTTGAAGACGTGATGGCCGTGGACGTTGAGTTCTTCAAACATCTGGAAGAAGTTTTCCCGGGCCGCGACATTGCGGCGCACAACGACGAGAAGCTGCACAATCACGGCACCAGCACGGTAAAGCATGGCCGCGGATCGGTGCTGACCATCGATCTGACCAACCGCTGCAACATGATGTGCGATCCCTGCTTTATGGACGCGAACCAGGTCGGCTTTGTGCATGAGCTTACGTGGGAAGAAATCAAGACCATGCTGGACAACGCGATTTCTATCAAGCCGCGTCGCCAGATGTCAGTACAGTTTTCCGGCGGCGAGCCGACTTTGTCCCCGTATTTCCTGGACGCAGTCCGCTATGCCCGCCAGGTTGGTTACAACTCCGTGCAGGCTGCGACGAACGGAATTGAATTTGCGAAGTCGCCTGAGTTCTGCCGCCAGGCCGCTGAAGCCGGTCTGCGTTACGCCTACCTGCAATTTGACGGAATCGGCAACGCCGCAAACTCGCATCGCCAGGTCGGCAATCTGTTTGACGTGAAGCTGCGCGCCATTCACAACCTGCATGAAAATGGCGTCGATATCGTTCCGGTCACCACCATCATCAATGGCATTAACAATGAGCAGGTGGGCCGCATTATCCAATTTGCTCTGGATAATCCCAAAACCATCAGCTTCCTCAGCTTCCAGCCGGTTTCATTTACCGGCCGCGATGAAGAGATCACTGACGACCGTCGCCAGGCGCAGCGCTATACGCTGAGCCATCTGGCGCATGATGTGAAGAATCAGACCGGTCTGGGCGAGCCCAAGCGCGACTGGTTCCCCATTTCATTTATGTCCACGTTCTCTGATTGGGCTGACCTGATTCATGGCCCCAGCGCGGATTGGGGACAACTGAGCTGCGGATGCCACCCGAACTGCGGCGTCGGCATGGCAGTGATGATTGACAAGGAAACCAAAGAAGCGGTGCCGGTAACAGCGTTCCTGAATGGCGACCGCATCGCACAAGACGTTGCAAAAGTGAACGACGCAGGCCGCGGACGGTTCCTCTCAGTATTCGGCATGGCTCTGGCGCTGGCTCGTAACTACGATCCGTTCCAGGCGCCCAAGCACTTCAAGCTGATTGATCTTCTGCGTAAATTCGATAAGACATTTGGCGCGACCAAGAAGGCTGACACAAAGTACGGCAAAGTGGATGGCGAGC
>DATBVH010000168.1:0-2300 GCA_036515395.1 Candidatus Angelobacter sp. | reverse complement strand
ACCCGAAGGAATCTCCCACCATGGCACAGGTACAGACGGTCCGCGGGCCCATTGACTCGTCACAGCTTGGCACCACATTGATGCACGAGCACGTCTTCGTGCTGGATACCGAGATAGTCCAGAACTATCCGGAAGAGTGGGGAAGTGAAGAGCAGCGGGTTGCTGACGCCGTAGCGCGACTAAACGAACTGAAGGCCAAGGGCGTGGATACGATTGTCGATCTCACGGTGATCGGCCTGGGACGTTATCTGCCCAGGATCAAGCAAATCGCGCAGCAGACAAAAATCAACATCATCGTCGCCACAGGAATTTATACGTATCACGATGCGCCACTGTACTTTCACTTTCGTGGGCCGGGCACGGTGCTGGGCGGGCCGGAGCTGATTGTGGAGATGTTTGTGCGCGATATCGATGAAGGAATCGCCGATACCGGAGTCAAAGCCGGCATTCTGAAGTGCGCTACCGACGAACCAGGCGTGACCAAAGACGTTGAGCGAATTCTGCGCGCCACGGCGCAAGCGCACCGGAAAACTGGCGTGCCTATCTCGACGCATACGCATGCCGGGCGGCGCGTGGGACTGGACCAGCAGAGGATTTTTCGCGAGGAAGGCGTCGACTTGTCGCGAGTGGTGATTGGCCATTCCGGCGACACCACTGACCTAAGCTATCTGGAAGAACTTGTCGACAACGGTTCATACATCGGCATGGACCGTTTTGGCATTGATACGATTCTTTCTTTTGAAGACCGCGTCAATACCGTTGTGGCAATGTGCCGGCGCGGCCATGCGGAAAAGATGGTGCTCTCACATGATGCAGCGTGTTACAACCACTGGCTGCCGGAACGTCCGCTGCCCATGATGTTGCCGCGATGGAATTATCTACATATCCATAACGATGTAATCCCCGCGCTGAAACAGAAGGGCGTGACCGACGAGCAACTGCAAACCATGCTGGTCACGAATCCGCGCAGAATCTTTGAGCGCCAGGGAGCGTATTGAGCGGCGCGTGTTGAGCGAGGTTCGTATTGATTGATGATCGGCGGCTCAGGCCGCCAGCGGATCGTCCTTCTTTTGGTTCTGATTTTCCTTTTGCCGCTCGCCCGGGTGTTGGCCAACTTCCATCTCCGGCTCTTTCGATTCCGGATCAATCCCGTGTGAAGGATTTTCCTTCTCCGGCTTCTTCTTGTCTTCGTTGCGTTCTTGCTGGTCGGTTGGTTGTTTCATGGGTAATTGGATGGCAAATCTTTTTGCTGTGTCGCCCCTTCGCATTCGGGCAACCGACGCGCGCGACCGCAACTATTCCCAGTGCCGGTGTTTACATATATATAACGCTCTGATTCTTTATCTGAGCTGTGTGGGGAAAGGTTTCTGAGGGGGAAACGGAATCTTTCACTGCGGAAGTGCGATGCGAGAAGCGGCTGCGGGTGGTCCTGCGGCCGTTTTTTTCCTTTAAAATCTTTTCCTTTAAAATCAAGGTATGTCCAACGCAGGGCCGCTGTTTCGTCCTTATGACAAGCTGGTGAAGATCACGCTGGGGGAAAAGCAGTTTGAAGTCCCTGACGGCAACATGCTGCTGCGGGCGCTGCAATTTCTCTCTCCTGAAGACATTTCTTACGGAAAGTTCTGCTGGAATGAAGAGTGCCAGTACTGCCGCGTGAATTACGATCTGGGGCCGGACACGCCAAACCGCACGGCAATCTCATGCAAGCTGATGGTGCAGGATGGAATGCGCGTGACGGAAGTGGCGCAGGAGATCAAGTATTGCCTGCGGAAGCTGGGGCTGGAGCTGAAGGTGAAACCTGCAGTGAAGTAACGCCCTAGCGGTGGCTGGGCGAAGGGCGAGGAGTTTTGCCCTTGGAGGCCGCGCCGGCGGCCCCCAATTTTGTAAGACGGTCACGGGCCTGCAAGGCCTCCGGGCTTTTTGGATAGCGGCTGATCAGGCTGCGCAATTCCTGCACTCCGGCATCGCGCTGGCCGAGTTCCAGCAGCGCATAAGCTTTCTTCAACTGCGCCGCCGCGGTTTTGTTTCCGCCGGGATACTGGTCAAGGACTTTGTTGTACGCCTGCACGGCGCCGGCGAAGTTTCCCTGGCGATAAGCAATCTCTCCCAGATAAAACTGCGCGTTGCCGGCCAGATCGGTATTTCCATAGACCTGTAGATACTGCGCAAACTCCTGTGACGCCAGATCATTCTTGTTGGCGTTATAGTCACGCAGGCCGTCGTTATAGAGCTGGTCCGCGGGCGGAGCTTGCGGGACATTATTGGCCGCGCCTCCGGGCGCTGCGCCAGGCTGCCCTGGG
>DATBVH010000167.1:0-14644 GCA_036515395.1 Candidatus Angelobacter sp. | reverse complement strand
TAGTTCCCGGCTCAACTCTCACGCGAACCGGTGTTGCCCCTGCGCGTTGCACGGTGTGGTGCAGCAGAAAATCGACGGGATCGGGAATAAGAACTTCATCGCCGGCCCTCAGGCTCGCTCGCGCCAGCACAGCCATTCCCGATGCCGCGCTATCCGTGGCAAATACTTCTTCCGCTGTGCAATCCATGTGCCGAGTTTCATACATCCAGCGCGCAACCGATTCACGGAACTGCGGCAGGCCTTCAGGCGGCCCGTAACTAAGCACGCCATCACGAACGTAGCGCACAAGCTGCTCCTGAATCACGGGAGAGACAGGAAAGTCAGGATCGGCGGCGGTGAGCGGGATGACGTCCGCAGGTTGCTGTGCCCAGCGCATGTTAAAGGCGCGCTCACGCAAAAGATCGAGCCGGACAATGTTGTCTGAGAATGATGCAGGCTGCGCCTGGTCCGATTCGGCTATCGGCATCAGAATGGTGCTGCCGATTTCGGGGGTAAGAAAATGGCGCGCTAATTCGCGGCCCTTGGCCACATAGGGCGCACATTGCTCGCGGCGCTCCGCTGAATAGCGGGACAACGCGCGCTCCAGATCAGATTGCGTTTTCAAATTCTGTGGACGAAGATTTTCCGCCAGCGCCACTGCGTCCGCAACGGCGGAAGAAACGCCCTGGCTGGTAAAAGGTGAGAGCGGATGTGCAGCGTCGCCTACGAGAACCAGATTTCCGCGATAGAACGCCGGAACCAGGTCTGTATCCAGCGGACGCCAAAGATGCGAGCGGGAAAAATCTGCAATGCTGAGCAGATGAGGAATTGGATCAGCCCAGTCTCCCACCAGCGAGGTAATGAACGCTTTGCGGGCCTCGGCAAAATTGCCAGCATCTTCCGCGGGCTGAGGAAAACGCTGAGAATCAAATTGCAGGTACCAGACCACGTGCTCAGAGTCGACCACCACCATGCCCAATGCAATGCCGCCGCTGACCGCATGAAACTTGTTGAAATTGTTGCTGGCCCAGCGAACCGTGCTCTTGCACTCCACCATCCCAACAATTTCAAGCACCTGCGCCTGCGGAGCCGGCCAGCCGGGATACAAAGTCTGCCGTGCGCGGGAGCGGATGCCTTCCGCGCTGACATATAGATCTGCTTGAACGGTCGCCCCAGTGTTCAGGCGCGCCTGTGCCACATTTCCCGCATTGTCACAATCAAGCGTGGCGAGTTCGGCGTCAAACACGGGCGTGCTGTTCGCCGGCAATGCGCCCATGAGCGCATCAATCAATTGGCGGCGGCGAATGCTGCGTGTGCCTGCGGGCAAGGGCTGCTCATAGAGTATCTGGCCGCTGGAACTGCGGCAGAAATAGCGTTGCAGCGGCGCGCCGCTGTTTTCGCCGGTCAGGTTCACGCCAAAACTCTGGAGACAATCAATGCCATCCGGCATCAGGATGAAGCCCATGCCAGTTTCATTGCCCTGGCGCATGCGCTCGTAAATGCGGCAGCGGTGGCCTTGTGCGCGCAAAGTAATTGCGCTCATCAATCCGGCAATACCTGCGCCAAAAATTGCGATCTCCATGGTGCTCCTTATGAACGAGTGCCTGAGGTCTTTCTGTTACGTGCTGATTGAAATATGAACTCTTCTCTCGCTCAAAGGCGTTCGTTCAGCCCGAGAAGATTAAATCGCAGTACGATCAGATCACGGCGCTTTTCTAGTTGTGAAGCAAAGCTCACAAGCGTTGCAAAATTTTCAGGCAGCGCGAGAGCTCTACAGTTGTTTGCCTCAGGAAATTGCCGCATGCTTCTGCTTGCTGAAGATGGCCTGCATATTTTCCGGCGAGAAAAACTCCGTGACCGGCACCGTGTGGGCGAGCATTCCAAAGAAACGGCTGCGCTGCTCAGGATTTTCCCGCAGAGCTTCCAGAAGCTGTTGCACCTCCGGCGGAGGAGGTTCCAAAGCCGCCAGTTGCGTGGTCAAGTCAAAGTACGGCAGCTCGGCGTTGTTACGCGTTTGTTCATAGGCAGCCAGTGCTTCTTCCATCGATTGGCGACCGCTCAGGCCTGCATCAATGGCATCGGCCAGCCACTCAGCGCTGCCAAACGCGTCTGTGATTCCGGAGGCTGTGCAGGGATCTTTCTGATAGCCTGCATCGCCTACCAGCGCCCATCCCGGCCCATAAGGTTTACGCACGTGGCTGGGAATAGCTCCGCCCACATAACGCGATTCGCGCTTGCCCGCCTGCATGCGTTCCCATAACTCCGGCGCGTGCTGGGCGATCACGGCGCTGTGGTGCTTTTCCACGTTGGCGCGGACAGTAGGAAGATCGCGAGCAGCAAACGCAACACCGATCAGCGAGAGATTGTCATTCGTGTTGTAAGCAAAAATCACGTTGCCCGAACGCAGCCACAGATGCCAGCCGACCATTGGCACGCCGCTGTAGTAGGCATACCACGAGCCTTCCAGCGCCGGACCGGTCTTGTATTCCGGCGCCTGTACGGCTTTGGCTACGACGCTAAACATGCCATCAGCGCCCACTGTGATTCGCGCTTTCTCAGTCACCATGGGACCATTTTTTTCATGGCCACGAATGCCGGCTACACGGCCATCTTCAAAAATCACTTCCTGGACAGAAAATCCTTCGCGCAGTTCCGCGCCAGATTTCACGGCGGCATCGACCAATATGGGATCAAGCTTGATGCGGCGCGGCGCAAACGCCTCAGTCACTCCGCCTGCCGCGGGAACGGGCGAGCCTGTAAGCGAGAATGCGCCGTAATCAAAATGATTGGTCAAAATCGGAGGGCAGTTTGAGGCTTTCAACGCATCCAGCAGTCCCCAGCGCTTCAGGCGCGCAGAGCCGGTCTGATGAACGTAATGATTGGAGAACGGCATATCGCTGGGAAACGTCCCGCGATCAAGAAGCAAAACTTTGTAACCCTTGCGTGCGAGTAAAAGAGCGGTGGGAGCGCCGGCGCAGCGCGCGCCGACGATGATGGCATCATACATAGCAGTTTTTCCCCGGCCGGGTCCGTTGCGATCCGAAACCCGACGATTTGGTTCAGCCTTATGCTGTATTATCGTTCCCAAAATGGTATAAGCGTTACAAGTTTATTAGAAAAAAGATTAGAGAATTTAGGGTTTTCCACTTAGGTATTGCTCGGGGGCGGGCTGTTTCTATGGACGAAAATAAATATTTATTAAGGTGACCAAGTGAAGACGAACCTGGAAGCAATCCAAGGAATTTACAAAGGCGACGCCGAACAGATCGCGAAGAACCTCCAGTCCGCGCTGGCGCCTCGCTTTGAATGGACAGAAGCCGCCGGTTTTCCTTACGCCGGGACGTATCACAGCATGGAAGAGGTTGGTAAAAATGTGTTTGCCCGGCTGGCCACAGAGTGGGACGGCTATCGCGCCGAGGTGGACCAGTTTTATGATGCCGGAGACACGATCATTGTGACCGGCAGGTATCTTGGGACTTACAAAAAATCTGGGGGCGTGATGGACGCCGTTTTTGCCCACATCTGGAATTTCAAGGACGGAAAAATCGTAAAGTACACCCAGAACGTGGACACCAAGAAGGTGTGGGACGCGATTGAAGGCAAATGAGCTGGGCCTTCAGGACGAGATTCAAGAAAGAGATCGTGGCGGAATTTCTGCCTTCCGCGCGGCCACGGAAGAAGCAGAAAGTCATCATCCTGTGCGACGGCATGCCGGGCATTCCACGCAAACAAGGCTTGATGGAATTCCTGGCGGCAAAAGGCTATTGGGTTTTCTATCCTCGATATCGGGGATCGTGGGAGAGCGGCGGCCAGTTTCTACAAAAATCTCCAGACAGGGACATTCTGGACGTCATTAATGAACTGCCAAAAGGCATTCGCGAACTGGCTTTCGGCAAGCGATTTGCGTTAAAGCCGGATGAGATCTTTGTGATTGGCGGCAGCTTCGGCGGCGCAGCGGCGATTCTTGCGTCACTCGATGATCGTGTGAAGAGAGTGATTGCCAACTGCCCCGTGGTGGACTGGGGAATTCTGGCGATTGAAGAACGGCTGGAGACTTCCAATCCCAGCTATGCGGCGTATATCCGCGAGGCGTTTGGCAATGGCTATCGCCTTTCAGATAGCAATTGGCGCAAGCTGCACGGCGGCAAATTTTATAATCCGGCGGCACACGTTAACGAAATCGATCCCGCAAAGACCATGATGTTCCACGCCAAGGACGATCCGTATGTGCCATACAAGTCAGTCAAAAAGTTCGCTGATCAAACCGGGGTGAAGCTGAATTCGTTTGCGCGTGGTGGCCATCTCAGCACGGAGATGATTGTGCAGAAATATTGGAAGAGGATTGAGAAGTTTTTTGAGGTCCCGGCGTGATCTAAAAACTGCCGGCGCACAGGGCGGTCCTGAGCGCCGGAATTCTGTATCGATACAGAAACTTTATTGCACGTTCTTAGCTTCTACCTGTTTATAGCCATCGGGTACTTTGAACAAGTTTGCATCAACAGCGCTGGTGGAAACCGATGTCACTTCAGTGCTGGTGTCCATCAGGGAACCCGCCGCGCCGCCGGGCTTGGAATCGGACTTATCATCCTGAGCTGCGTCGTCTTTCTTCTTTTTCCTGCCGAAGATGCTGCCGATGCTGCTAATCGGGTTGCCACTGGATTTTTGATCGTCGTGGGAAGCCTGCTGTGGCGCGCCGGGCTGGCCGGCCATCCCTACGCTGACCAGTGAAAACAAGGGCATGCCATTCAAGGCCGTGGCGTTTTTGCGATATTCGACCATCGCGGGCGCGATTTGCGGGTTTGCGCCCAGCATGGTTCCGGGAAGCCAGTCCAGTTCCTTGGCCATGCGCTGGTAGAAATGCTTTACTTCGTCATAGCCCTTGACCGGCGCAATGTAGGAATCTGAATCAACCCACATATTTGCGCTTTGGCCTTTGGCTTTGGGATCGTCAGAGGTCATCTCCATGTCCACGCGCATCTTTGTTTCTTTGGCGGTATAGTCGAGCAGTTTCTTTGAGCCGGTGCCGGGCGTGATGGTGACTTTGGGAGTAATTTTCACCTGGCTGGGCTGCTCTTTGTTGCGCTTTGCCTGCTCCGCTTCTGCTTTCTTGCGGGCTTCTTCCATCCGGGCCTTCATCTCATCAAAGGTGATGGTGGAATAAGTTTTCTTTTTGTTATCGATCTGCGTGATGCGGCGGGCGTCAAGGTCAATGATTTCAACCTGGCCCATGCTATCTTCACGCCGCATCTTGTTGCCTTTAAAACTGATGGTGGAAGTGGTGCCTTGCGTGGCTTGGCGCGCGTCTTTGCTGAAGACGCCGGCAAATTTCATCGCGCCTGCGGCCGCGCCTCCGGTGATCTTGGTGGTTTCTGTGTACTGAAAATCAGCAAAGCAAGGTGTGGAGAGTGTGAACAACAACATACTGGCAAGTGCAAATGCAATACCCCGTTTCATTTCGCCTCCTGGCGGTCGTAAGGAATTATAGCCGGAGGCGAATTCGAAAACACAGTAAGCGGTAATCCCGCAGCTTACTGAAAATCAGGGTCTTCCGAAATGTGCATGATTTCTTCTATCAACATGAAACCGGCTGAGGAAGCACAGCCAGAGCATGACGGAAAGGATGTTTGTTTGCGCAGCCAGATATCTCCAGAGTTGGGACAGCCTACGTGGTCTGGCCGCCATATGCCGGAAACCGGGACCATCTCTCCGCTGAGAAATGGGACCTGCCCGGACTTTTTACTGGACCTTTGTGGCTTACTGGATCTTTGTGGCGGCAAAATAAATTTCTCCATTGGAATGAATCCTGTTCACTTCACACATGGAATAAGGCAAGTGGATTGCCACAGCGGCGGTTGAAAGCAAACAAGTAATCGAACTCTGGACAGCAGAGACTCGTAATTTTTCCTCTGCAAATGTGCGGTTTCGACACGCGCCAGAGAAGTTGCCTGTGAACGCCTGAGATAGCAGTAAAGCGGACAATTTAGCGGGCAACCTTTATTCTTGGCTTGAATCGGGAGCTTGCGATTGCAGGCGACCTAGTTGCGCCGAGTAGCGTCTAAGAATAAGCAGCTGCCACTGACTCATGATCTCGAAGTGTGCCAATCCGCAGTGCGCCAAAACCCTGATGCGACTCGATGGCGGCAGATTCTTTGGTTTTTATACGAAAAAATCAGACGCGAAACACAAGGCAGTTGAAAATTTCTGGCTATGCGCTAATTGCGCCAAAAGCTTCATCTTGCGGCAGGTGGAAGGCGAGGTGGAGTTGCACTCAAGAGAACGGAAAAGCGCCTGAACTATTCTGCAACTCCCGAATGATTTAGCGCCCTGTCTCACGCAGTTTGTCGCGGAAGTTTCTCTAATCAAATTATTTTGAAGTATCAAATCGTACTCCAGCTGAGATAACACGCGGTGCGGCATAGTTCAGCACAGGAGTTGCAGCTGTTTCAACTCTGGCGTCCAGAATATTGGCAGCGCTTGCGAACCACGTGAGCAGGGCGGTTTTTTTTGAAATTGAAATACCCAGCACGGAATATGGCCGCAGCTCGAACTGGTTAAGATCATCATCGAATTGACGGGTTGACGCGCGGGCCAATGCAACCAGCGTCCAATTGCGTGGTGCACTATAAGTTGTAGACACGGTCGCCGTGTGCGCCGGCACCTGGGGAACATACTTACCCACCAGTGCAGGATTCAGGCTGAAACTGCTGACGACGGAATGAACGTATTCATATCCCGCCCGCATTTGAATGTGAGAAAAAAGTAATAGCAGATCGGCATCTACTCCCCGGGCGCGCAATGCGCCAAGGTTCTCACGTTGACGCGTGATCAGTGCCGCGGTTGTAGCTTGCGTGACGTTAGCGACGGGGTCATCAACGCTTTGCTGAAAGGCCGATGCGCCCAGCAGGAAGCGCCGGCGAACGTAGCGAATACCTGCTTCACCGCCTTGGATGTGTTCTGCGCGCAGTTCCTCATTTGCCAAGGTGAGCACGTTGCCCAGCCGGAAACTCCGGTAAAGTTCGTTTAATGTGGGAGCGCGAAAGCCGCCGTAAGCTGATGCCGTAAGCTGCCACATCGGACCAAGGTCATAAACTGCGCCGACGCGCGGACTCCATGCTGTCTCGCGATGCAAACCAAGAGACGTTGCTGTCGTCTTTAAGTTCGCAAGCTGCACAGTCCTATTGAAACCATCGGCGTTTGACCACCAATCAAGGCGCACGCCTCCGGATAAGCGCAGCCGATGCTTAATTGTCGTTGAGAGTTCCACGAAAGAACCGACCATACTGCTTCGACCGCCTGCTGAAATCAGGCTTGTTGGCAAATTATTACTGAAGGCCGTTTCATCTGTTTCACCGTGAATAAATCGGCCATCCAACCCAGCCGTGATCTGCAATGCGGAAACAGGCCGAGTCCAGTGAGCGGCAAAGCCTGCCTGATCGGATGGAGCAGTTTGCCAGCGCGTGAGAGTCTCAGTATTTCGGTCAGTGGCAATCGCGGAGAAGCTCTGGTGATAGTGCTCGCCGGTGCCATAGGCCCGAATGAAAAATATGTTTTGGCCCAGAGTGGCGTCAATCCCGCTGCTGAGTTCGCCCAGATGCGTGCTATTGATCTGAAGCGCTGTGCCGTTGTTACGTTCTTCCGCAAATAATGCTCCGCTTAAAAACACTGTGCTGTTCGCGCCGAGGCTCCGCTGCGCTCGCACCATGCCATTAGCAAAATGAAGTGACGCGGGTGTGTCGATGGCCCCCCGATCACTGGCTGCGACAACGAATGCTCCGTCATTGCCAAAATTTTGGCCGTCAGCAGAAAGCGTCCAATGGCCAAGCTGCCGTGACGCCAAGCCTTCTACATCATGACCGCTCAGGGAGTCGCCGGCCGCCTCAAGGGTGATGAGGTCTTTGCTGTTCTGGGTCACCATGTCCACAACTCCGCCAAAAGCGCCGCTACCGTAGAGAGCCGAACCTCCTCCGCGGAGCACCTCGGCATGCTCCAGCGCGATGCGTGGCGTGCGGTCCCAGTACACCCAGCCGCCAAAGGCATCGTTCAACGGAATGCCGTCGGCAAGAACCAGCACTCTGCTGGCCCCGCTTGCGCCTACTCCGCGCACCGATGCTCCCTGCGTGGTGGGGTTTGCCGTAAGACTGTTGCTGCGGCGAAACAACGTGAATCCTGGCACCTGGCGCAAAGCATCGTCCAGCGTTACTGCTGCCTTGCTGCTCAGCTCATTTGACGTAAGCACAACAACGTTCGCTGCCGTTTGTTCAAGGCGCGTGGGGATTCGCTCGCCGGTGACCACAATCGTTTCCGCAACAGGGGACGGTTGGAGCGTGATCACGATTGGCGATAACGATCCGCCCCATTGCAGAGCATTGGAAGAAAATCCGGCGGCAGAAACGCTGAGCTTTCCTTGATGGGGTACGGATGAAATAGAGAAAGCGCCTCGGCTATCGGAAGTTGTAGCGTAAATATGCCCACCGGAGTCCAGTTGCACGCGTGCGCCGCTGATGACCGCTCCTGTAGCATCCACGACCCGGCCTCGCAGTTGCGTGGCACTCGCGACAAGGCCCGCCCACAGCATTGCAGTGAAAAGGCTAATGCAACGTATAAAGGTAGGCCGCAATATCTTTGCTGTCTGCATCACTCACGTTCATTTCCGGCATAGCGGTATGCTGCTCGATACTATGTGGATTCATAATCCAGTGCTGCAGGTTGTCAGGCGTGTTGGGCACCTCACCAGCGATATAGATCCTGAAGGCAAAAGCCTCAAGCGGGGGCCCAACTTTTCCATTGGCCTCTTGAATTCCGGGAATTGTATGGCATGAACTGCAGCCGTAATAACGGATCTTCTCCTTACCCCTATGCGGGGTTCCTCCGGTGGCCCGGATCGCAGCGCGGATGTCGTTCGCCCGCTGGACTTCATTGCGGCTGTACCCAACCAATAAGACTGCGGCAACGATGATGAAGACGATCAGAGACAGGGTAGCCCAGGGCTTATGCATCGCGGCCTCCCTCGCGCAAGGCGGACTGTAGCAGGTCCGTCGATCGCGCATATACTAGCCGCCGATCTGACTCACGCAACCATCCGGCAAAAAGCCATAGCCCGATCACGAGGTAGACCACGCCGGCAGGCACCCACATGATTAAGCCGCCAAGCTGCTGATCTTCCAGCGGACTCAGTCCCCACGCGGCGGTGCGTTCAATGTAAGCGGGATACCAAAGCTTTGAAGAGCAGGTTAGCAACGCGCCCAGTACGCTGGTGTGGACCGCGGTGGTGAAGACATATGCCACGGCCGCTCCATATGGCATGCGGCCTCCCCGCCCATGAAAGAGCGTCCACCAGAACAGCAAAGCCGTGAATAAAAATGTGGCATGCTGCGCTGCGTGCACGGGTTCACTATCGAGAGTGGCCTGATATAAAACGGGAACGTGCCAGAGCCACAACGTCACACCGTGGATCAACCATGCGGCAAGCGGAGCGGAAATCACCTTCCAGCTTTTCGCGACCAAAGATAGCTTCAACGATCGCGCAACTTGTTTGCGCAGGTCTCCCGGCAATCCCCAGAGCATGGTGCCTCCGGGCTTGCCCAGGACCAGTAGTGGAGCCGCAATCAGCATGAGCAGTTCATGTTGCGTCATGTGCGCGGAAAACAGCTCCGATCCCAGCCGGTGAATAGGAGACAGCAGCGTTAGCGCTAATGCAATCATTCCGGCAGCAAAGCTGGCCCGTTGCCAGCTTGATTGTTTTGACTGCTGTAGTCCTGCGATATAAAGCGCCGCAGTGAGCAGGAGTCCGCCGATCACCCAGGGCTCAAAGCTCCACGCACGCCACAGGCCACCGGGAGAAACGTGGTCAGCCGCCTCATATGCCTGCGCCATGGAGGGAAGAAGCGCAAAAACGCAAACGATCCGCAATGTACTGTTCAACTTCATTGGTCGCAGGGGCTCATGGCCCACTTGGGAATAGAAAGCGCAATGATTACCACAATAAAAGCAATGCTGGTGGCCATGCCGTAAATGGCCATGAAGCGGCTCCGCGACTCAACCATCACGCCTGTGGGGCTGGCATTTCCCGGTAGCCGTTGGTAGCACCAACGCGCCGCAAAGAATCCTGAGAGCGCAAGCGCAATTCCCAGACCGGTATAAAAATGCAGCAGCCAATGATAGCCAGTAGAACAGGTGTGCTGCACGATGGCGTAACTCAGCACCTCATCGAGCGCAAAGGCAACTGGCCCGGCAAAAATGCCCCACCAGAGCGCCGACGCTCCTGTTCCGCTGCGAAAATCCTCCGCAGGCCCGGGCCGATCTGTTCTGTTCACAACCATCGCGGCGCCCAATAAATCACCAGGTACGTAGCAATCCAGGTGAGAATGATGAAGTACCAATACACGGAGTTAACGCTCACGTCTTCAAACCGTCGCCCTTCAATCGGCGTAAAGAACATGACAAGGGTCAATATCACCGTGTCCAGCATGTCGGTAACCAGGTGAAACGTGTGGAAGCCGATCAGTGTCCAGGTAGCGGAGCCGTAGGCGTTGCCGTCCCAGACGCAGTTGAGTGACGGAAACTCCAGCGCACGAATCGCGCAGTTCACGATCGCTATCAGCGACATCGCGATCAGCCCAATCCGCACCGCGCCAAGCTGGCCCTCTTCAGATTTTTTCTTCAGCCATTGGTTAGGAATGGCGCTCAAAATGAGGATGGAAAGATTGATAGTTCCCCACTTGAGCGCCGGGAGCGAGAAGCCCGGGGGCCAGTCTGTATCCCGTGTGCGTAGGAAGAAGTAGGTCGCGATGAAGATCGCGAACATCGTTCCTTCAATCAGCATCAGCCCGAACTGTCCCCACCAGATCACGGAGCGATGGCCAAACACCACAGTAGGCGTTCGCGATACGTCAAGCACCGGCCGGGGCTGGTTTATTGTTCCCATATCTCCCGCTCCTTGCGGCGCAAGCTGGGCTGGCGCTTGGGCCAGTACCAGATCAGCAGCGTAATGCCGACCAGAATGATGGTCGGGAAGAATAGCTTCGCGGTAAAAATTGTGCTGATGAAAAATATGCTGGTCGCAATCGCGGCCAGGATCGGCACTGGGCTTGGCCCGGGGAACTCATGGCGACAGTCAGGATCGGCGTCCATCACCTTGGTCATGAGCACCTGCCGGCAATCTTCCTCCAGGCCTTCGACGATTGGCTGGTTGGGCAGCGCGTCCCAGAGCGCATCACGGCCGTTCACGGTGGGCAGTTCGGCAAAGTTATAGACCGGCGGCGGCGAGGTGGTGGCCCATTCCAGCGTGGAAGCCCCCCAGGGATTGTTGCCCGCGATCTCGCCGCGCTTTAAGTGCCAGAAGAAATTCGCAATGAAAATCAACACAGCCGCAGTCATCAGCACTACGCCAAGAGTGGCGAGGAAATTCAGATTACCCCAGGGCATGCTGGTGGGATACGTGTACACACGGCGCGGCATCCCGCGCAGTCCCAGTATGTGCATGGGGAAGAAGGTCATGTTGAATCCGATGAAGAACAACCAGAAATGCCATTTGCCCGCGGCCTCATTGAGCAAGCGGCCAGTGATTTTCGGCATCCAGTAATAAAGCGCGCCAAACAGCGGGAAGACTGCGCCGCCGATCAGCACGTAATGAAAGTGCGCCACGATGAAAAACGTATCGTGAATCTGCAGATCAACCGGCACTGAAGCCATGAGTACGCCGGTGAGCCCTCCCATTATGAAGACGAAGAAGAAAGCCAGTGCAAACAGCATCGGCGGCTTCAAAATTACCTTGCCTGTCCAGAGCGTGACCAGCCAACAAAAAACTTGCGTGCCGGTCGCGATTACCACCATCAAGCTCGCCGCCGTAAAGAAGCTCTGTCCCATTTGCGGCAGGCCGGTGGCAAACATGTGGTGCACCCACAGACCAAAGCCGACGAATGCAGTGGCCACCATCGCGAGCAGAATTGCTGTGTAGCCAAAGATGCGGCGCCGGGAAAAAGTAGAGATGATGGTGGAAACAATCGCTGTTCCCGGAATAAAGATGATGTAAACCTCAGGATGGCCGAAGAACCAGAACAGATGCTGGTAGAGAATCGGATCGCCGCCTTCTGCCTGATTGAAAAAATGCGTGTTCACTGTGCGGTCCATCAGCAGCATGGTGCTGGAGAGCATGACGGCCGGCATGGCAAAAATCACCATAAAGGCTACGATCACCATCCCCCAGACAAAAATCGGAATGCGGTTCAGTGACATTCCTGGTGCGCGCATCTTGAAAGCCGTGATGACAACTTCTACTGCCACGGCCAGCGCAGATAGCTCTGTGAAGGTAATCATCTGCGCCCATATGTCAGCGCGCTTACCCGGCGTAAAGTCGGGACCGGAGAGCGGGACATAGGCAAACCAACCGACGTCCGGGCCAGTATTGGTGAAGAGCCCGGAATAGAGCAGCAGGCCGCCGACCAGATAGACGTAATAGCTGTACGCATTCAGGCGCGGAAAGCAGATATTGCGATTTCCCACCATGAGCGGCACAAGATAGACGGCGAGCGCCTCAAACATCATGGGCACGGCAAAGAGAAACATCATGGTGCTGCCATGCACGGTAAAAATCTGGTTGTAGAGATCGGGACTAAGGAAATGATTTTCTGGCCGAGCCAGTTGGATACGCATCAATGCCGCGAGTACCCCACCTGCAAGAAAGAACGCAAAGGCCGTAACCATGTAGCGCTTCCCGATCGAGCGGTGATTCACGTGCGTAAACCAGCCCCAGAAGCCGGAAGGGTCGCGCCAGATGCGCTCCAGCTTTTCCAGCCGGCTGGTTTCAACTGCCGTGGCGGTGCCCGATTGTTCGAGAGGCGTCAACGCATTCTCCTCATTGCAGCGTCTCCAGATATGTGAGCAGCGCATTCAGATCGTCAGACTTCAGCGGGTTCGGCGGCATCTTGTTGCCTGGCTTGATGGACTGCGAATCCAATATCCAACCCGCAAGATTTCCGCGCGTGTTTGGCAGGGTTGCTGCCGCAATCGTCATCCGGCTCGCGATATGCGTTAGATCAGGGCCCAGCTTGGCGCCCGCTCCGCTGCCGCGAATGGTGTGGCACATCACGCAGGGATGCGAAAGAAAAACTTCCTCGCCATGCTTGGCTATGGGATCGCTGGGAGGAGGCGGAGTGCTCACCTGGTGCGCCAGCCACGCCTGAAACTTCTCCGGCGATTCGGCTACAACGAAAAATCCCATGTGCGCGTGCTGATGTCCGCAGAACTCGGCGCACTGGCCACGGAACGTGCCTTCCTCATCGGCCTCGATCCACAGAGCATTTTGATACCCGGGAATCAAGTCGCGTTTGCCGTGGAGGTTAGGCGCCCAGAAGCTGTGAATCACATCCTGCGATGCAGTCTTGATCACCACCGGCTGGCCCACCGGAATATGGATTTCGTTGGCCGTAATCACAGTCTGATCGGCTTGCGTGGCTTCATAGTGGACCTCCCACCACCATTGGTGGCCAATGACATCGATGGTCACGGGATTCTTTGAAGCGAGATTTGCAATGGCGTGTCCAGTAACCACGCTGGACGTCAGCATTACAAAGATTAGGACGACAGTTGCGCCGATAGCAACGCCAACAACGCGGGTCATGCGTTGATCGGCAATCGGATCGACCTGCGGAGGAATTTCATTTTCAGAGCGGTGCGTTCGTGCGCGAAAGACCGCTGTTCCCGCCCAGGCGAGAACTATGACATAGACACCGAGGATGATCGAGAACATCAGCCACCATAGCCGCTCGATGCGCGCAGCCTGGATGCCTTTAGAGTTCAAGGCTGCCTGGTTGCCGTGGCATCCGGCGAGCAAGAGCAGGCCAAGGTAAAGGGCCATCGTCAAAAATGGACCGTGACGCCTCATTTCTGCTTTTGACCTTCCGGAACATTGGTCTGTGGCGGGTGCTCTTTAGGCGTGGAAGCCTCCGGCCGCTTACTGTACATGTGGTCTTCGCGCCCTGGTGAGACGTCTTTGGGAAGCTGTCCACTCATCGAGCGTACGTACGCAACGATCTCCCAAATTTGCGATTCAGGAATCTTTCCGCGAAAAGAAGGCATGCCATTCGGACGGCCTTCAACGATCGTGTCAAAGACGTTCTGCGGCTCGCTGCCATAAATCCATTTCGCATCAAGTAAGGGCGGCCCGATTCCTCCTCCTCCATGAGCGTGGCAGCCTACGCAGTTGTACATTTCATAGAGCCGCTTGCCTTCACTTACAGAGTAGGCGCTGTCTTCATAGGGATTGGCGTTGGGAATGCGCTCCGCGGTGTGGCCAGGAGCGATTTCGCTCATCTGGACGCCTTCACCGGTGGCGTTGGACGGTGTGGCTTCACGGAAGTTGCGTTGTTCGCGCGCGCAACCGGCGAGAAGAAGTGCTGCGGCAGCGAGAAGAAGGCGCTTGCTCATTTAAGCTTTGCCTCCGTTATCGCGCTCCCGTACTGGGGTACTGAGTAAGCGCGAAGAATGCGCTCGATCTGCGCATGCCGTTTCACCAGCGCGCGCTCGACTTGCTCTTTCAGTGCGCGATCTGATTTGCGGACGCCGACACTCATAGCAAAGCGGAACGGCAACGCCGGCGGGTCCAGTTCCGGCTTCACGGGAGAGACCGTGAGTGGAACGCGTTGCCGCGCTGCATAATATCCGGCCA
>DATBVH010000166.1:0-6360 GCA_036515395.1 Candidatus Angelobacter sp. | reverse complement strand
CAATTTAGCTGAATTTGGTCTGGCAAGCATCCGGGAAACCGACGAGCAGATCGGTCCCCGCGAGTCGGAGTATCGTGAATTCTACAGCGGCGACGCAAAAAGCATTCGCGAAGGTAGCGAGAAGTACGTCAAGAACGCTTATCTTGCTGATGTCCTCACGGGTCTGGAACACGGTGATCTGGCCAATCTGGACAAGCCTTTTTCTCTCACCTTTGTCACCAAAGGAAAACGCGGCACCACAGACTATGAAAGCGCTGTCATGGCCATTCGCGTTGAGGACCTGATGGACGGATTCCCGGCATACTTCACCACAAGTTCGAATGAAGAAAAAGAAGCGGACAAGGAAAGCGAATCCCAGAAAAAGCACAAAGCGCGTACTGCTGACTGGTCCATCGATCCTTTCATCAATGAGTGGGATTACAAAATCATTGCGCCCATCGGGTTCAAGTTGCGTGCGCTGCCGCCTTCCCGCGAAGAGCAGCTTGGCTCCGCAATATTGAAGCAGAAGTACAGCTCCAATGCTGAAGGAACCGTGGTGCAGGCCGTACTGCGTTTTGAAAACGGAAAAACTCGACTCAGCGCGAAGGAAGCAGCAAAACTCCGGGACGCGGTCGTAAAAGCTCAGGCATCAGATCCGATCTTTGTAACGTTCGATCAGGTCGCTCATTCATTCATTGCTGCAGGCAAGATCAAGGAGGGGCTGGCGGAATATCAGCAACTCGCGCGACAACATCCCAAGGAAGCTCTTCATCGCATTCAGTTGGCGCGGGCTTTGCTGTCTGCTGGGCTCGCTGAAAATGCGCGCGCTGTTGCGCGTCAAGCCACCCTCCTGGAGCCGAACTCCGCACAGGCTTACAGCACGCTGGCCTGGGTTCTGGAACACGATCTTATTGGCCGTCGTCTCAAGAAGGGCTACGATCTGCAAGGCGCGGTAGCTGCCTACAGAAAAGCCAAAGAACTTAATCCGAAAGATAAAGACATTCGAGCCAATCTTGCCATGCTGCTGGAGTATGACTCTAATGGCGACCGCTACACCGCGAATGCCCAACTCAAAGACACGATTTCCGAGTTCAGAGACCTGAAAAAGCTGGACGACGCAACAGGCAGCACATATGACGATTTTGTGCTTTACGATCTCTGGTACGCCAGGGAGATCAAGGCTTTGGAGGAGGCTTTACAAGCTCTGCCGGCGACTGATACACGACGAGGTTTTGTAGTGGCCGCGACGGCGATCAAGCTGGGATCGGATGCTGCCCTCAAGAAATCTCTGGAAATTACCACTTCTGATCAACTCAACAAAAAGGCCCTCACCACCGCCGGCTGGCTGCTGGTGCATGTGCATAAGTATGGTGAAGCTGCTGATCTTTTAACAGCCGGTGCGCGCGGAGACAGTACTGAAACACAGACGGCCACATTTGCAGCGACCCTCAAGAAGATCAAGCCTCGCGAGGAACTGAAAATAGACGATGCTGACCCGCGCAGCCCTGTCCAGCATTTCTTCGCAGCAACTTTCGTCTTACATCAGTCCTATGACCAGATGACCAGGTTCTTGAGCCGGAATGTGATTCGGTTCTCAGATGCGAAGAAGGACACTCAGGAATTTCATCAGATGATGTTCCAGCTCAAAGATAAATTGGAAAGGAGCGGTGTGCCGTTCGAAACAGTCGGTGACATTGTGCTAAACAACGCCAGATACTCAATAGAGGGTAATGACGCCCAGGGATACCGCATAACTATTGAGACTCCCGGCGCTGCTCCGCAGCATGCATTTGTAGTTAAGGAGGACGGAAGTTACAAAATTCTTGAGTACGCAATTGCAGGCGAGAGCTCGTCGGAGCCTCTGGGGTGGCAGGCGCTTGAACTGCTGAATAAGAATGACCTGCCGGGAGCCCGCCGGTGGCTTGACTGGGCACGCGAGACAATCCACATGAATGGCAATGATGATCCTCTCGCAGTTCAGCCATTTCCTTATTTTTGGACGAAAGGTCAGGAAGGTGATGCCGAAACAATCCGCACGGCGGCATTAGTGCTTGTTCCCTCAAAGGCGCTCAAAGGAGACGATTTGCAGGCATTGTTGCAGGCGCGAGACAAGGCGAAGACAGAGCAGGAAAAAGCTCGGCTTGATTTGGTGGCTGCACACGCGTACTCGAAACAGGAGAGATGGTCGGAATTAGATCCGGTCGCCGCAAGACTCTTGCAGGCCTTTCCTGACTCCATGCTGGCATTCCAATGGATGACAGCGGTGTATGCCCACACCTTGCGGTTCGATGATTGGGACAAACTGGTTCAGAACCGCATGGCCAAGCATCGAGACGAGCTGGATTACACGCGCTCAGCTGCTCAACTGGCAAGATATCGCGGCGATTTCATCAAATCCAGGCAGCTCTTGAAAGATCTGGCGGACCATTCCAAGGCCTCTCAAAATGATCTCAATCTTTTTGCCTGGGACGCGCTCTTCCTTCCCGCAGAGATTGGCCAGGACTCGGTTGAAGCGGCTGAGCGCGCCAATCAATTGAGCCAAAACTCAAACTACAGCATTATGCATACCTTGGCCTGCCTCTATGCTCACACAGGCAAAGCCGCCCAAGCGCGCGAACTCCTACTCAAAGCCATGGATGGAAAGCTGGAGGAACCCGATTCGTCAGTCTGGCTTGCCTATGGCCAGATTGCCGAGGCTTACGGCGAGCCCGATGCCGCACAGACGATGTATGCCCGCGTGGAGAAAGCTCCGTCAGAAGTCCCGACTTCCAACTTTGTTCTGGCCCAGCAGCGTTTGTTGGCATTGAAGAATAGTTCGACTTCCTCAGCAAAGAACGGTGGCCAGTAGGGCACTGGTTCTGAACGTTAGTGGAGTAGTTGATGTACCGGCCAGTTATCCGCAGCTACTTCAGCAGCCCTTCCACCGCCGCGTAAGCTTCGTTCAATGCGGCATCGAGTTGCGCGGGATCTTTGCCGCCGGCTTCGGCCATGTCGGGGCGTCCGCCGCCGGAGCCGCCAACCTTTTCGGCGACCGGTTTGATGACTTTGCCAGCCTGCACGCGTGAAGTCAGATCGGCCGTGACTCCGACGATCAGCGCAACTTTGCCATCCTGCACCGAGCCCAGAACCACAACGCCGGAGCCGAGTTTGTTGCGCATGTTGTCGACCAGCGTGCGCATCTGGCCGCGATCAAGATTGTCCACGCGCTGTGCCACAACTTTTACGCCCTTGATATCGCGCGCCTTCTCACCCACGGAAGCCACCTGCGAGCCCGCCGACTTCATGCGCAGCTGCTCCAGTTCTTTTTGCAGCTTTTTGATCTCCGCGTCTTTCTTGTCGAGTTCGCCGCGCAGTGCCTCAGCCGGAGAGTGAGATTTGGTCTGCGGGATCAACGATGACACCAGGTTTTCCAGTTTGTGGTCCAACCGGAAATGCTTGAGCGACCCTTCGCCGCTGATCGCTTCCACGCGCCGCACCCCGGAAGAAACGCTGCCTTCACTCATGATCTTGATCAGGCCGATTTCGCCGGTGGCATGCGTGTGCGTGCCGCCGCAGAGTTCAGTAGAAAAATCACCGATCTTCACCACGCGCACGCGCTCGCCATATTTTTCACCGAACAGCGCCATGGCTTTGTATTCATTAATGGCAACGTCGATCGGGACATTCTCGATCGTATCCACAGGCGTATTGCGCAGGACGTGCTTGTTCATGAGGTCTTCAATGTCCTGCAATTCCTCGTCGGCCACGCCGGCGAAGTGCGAAAAATCAAAGCGCAGATGGCCGGGATCAACCAGCGATCCAGCCTGCTTCACGTGTGGGCCCAGCGTTTCTCGCAGAGCGGCATGCAGCAGGTGCGTAGCGGTGTGATTGCGCATGGTTGATTCGCGCACATCCACGTGGACCACGGGATCAACTTTCATGCCGACAAAAATCGGCTGGCGCGCCTTGACCTTGTGCGCGCGCACGCCCTGCACCGGCATGTAACATCCATTCACTTCTGCCACGATGCTCGAATGCGATTCGTCATAGAGAATTCCGATGTCGCCCACCTGCCCGCCTGAATCGGCATAGAACGGCGTATGGTCCAGAACGACCTCGCCTTCTTCATCCGGATTCAGCGCCTTTACGCCTTGACCGTCTTTCACCACGGCAAGAACTTCGCTGCCTTTTGATCGCGTGGCGCGATAACCTTCAAATTCGGTCTTCTTAAGGTCGCGATAGACGGGAGCGGCGGTCTGCTTTGATCCGCCTTTCCATGACGCGCGAGCGCGCTCTCGCTGTGCCTGCATGGCGCGTTCAAAGCCTTCCACGTCCACGCTGATGCCGGCGTCGCGGCAGGTGTCCATAATGAAATCAAAGGGAAGACCAAAAGTGTCATAAAGCTTGAATGCGTCTTCACCGCGATAGCGCAGCTCGCGGGCGCTCTGGTACTGGTGCTGTGCCAATTCGGCGCGCGACATACCCTGCTCGCCCAGGGGATCGCGTGCGAGCGCGGCGCGCTGGCTGTCGGCTTTTTCCTTGCGCAACAGCTTGAGGTCGGCCTCGAGTCGCGCCAGCCCGGCATCCAGCGTGTTGGCGAAGCGCCGCTCTTCTTCAAAGACAATCCTGGAGACGCGCTCCGCTTGTTCCACCAGTTCAGGGTAAGCGTCTTTCATCAGATCGCGGACGGCCATCACCATCTCAAACATGAATGGTTTAGTGGCGCCGAGCAGGCGTCCATGGCGTATGCCGCGACGCAAAATTTTGCGCAGCACATAACCTCGACCTTCATTCGCTGGAAGAACGCCATCGGAAATCAGGAATGTTACAGCGCGTGCATGATCGGCTACCACGCGGAGCGAAGCCGCTGAACGCGATCCCTTTTCCGCTGCTAATTCCTTTTCCAGGTCGACGCCGGTGAGCTTTGCGGCAGCTGCCAGCAGCGGCGTGAAGAGATCAGTATCGTAATTAGAAATCTTGCCTTGCAGGATAGAAGCAATCCGCTCAAGGCCCATGCCTGTGTCAATCGATGGCCTGGGCAGCGGGTTCAGCGTGCCGATATTGTCACGGTCAAACTGCATGAAGACCAGGTTCCAAAATTCCACGTAGCGTCCGCAGTCGCAGGGGAACATGCAGTCAGCATGGCCTTCATCGGAAGCTGCCGGGCCCATATCGAAATGGATTTCACTGCATGGGCCGCAGGGGCCGGTATCGCCCATCTGCCAGAAGTTGTCCTTCATGCCCATTTCAAAAATCCGCTCCTGGGGAACGCCGACGGCGCGCCAGTGCTTTTCCGCTTCGTCATCGCGGGGTATGCCCTGTTCGCCCTTGAAGATGGTCACGTAGAGGTTGTCGCGAGAAACGCCGAACCATTCTGAGGCCGTCACGAGCTCCCACGCGTAAGCGATCGCTTCCGCCTTGAAGTAGCTGCCAAAGCTGAAATTGCCCAGCATCTCAAAGAACGTGTGGTGGCGCTTGGTAAAGCCGACGTTTTCAAGGTCATTGTGCTTGCCTCCGGCGCGGACGCACTTCTGCGATGTGGCAGCCTTGTTGTAGTCGCGCTTCTCCACGCCAAGAAAAACATCCTTGAACTGGTTCATGCCAGCGTTGATGAAGAGCAGCGTGGGATCGTTGGCAGGCACCAGCGACGATGAGTGCACGCGCTTGTGCCCTTTACTTTCAAAGAAGCGCAGGAATTTCTCGCGAATTTCAGAGCCGGTCGGCATTGTTCTCTATTTTAAACGCACTTTTCGCAAAGGACGCGCTACGAGCCACTAGCTTCTAGCTAGTAGCCAGAGGCTAGCAGCTTGTTGCTTCATGCTTCTTTCGGCTTTTCGCCTTCCTGTTCTTCCGGCGCTTCCTGCTGCTTGCGCAGCAGCGGGAACAGAATCACGTCTCGGATGGAGCGCGAATCCGTTAGCAGCATGGTCAGACGATCAATGCCGATGCCCTCGCCGCCGGTCGGTGGCAGACCGTAAGAGAGCGCGCGGATATAGTCTTCATCCATGGCGTGGGCTTCTTCATCGCCGCGTTCTTTTTCTTTTAGCTGTTGCTCAAAGCGTCGGCGCTGCTCTTCCGGATCGTTTAATTCGCTGAAAGCATTGCCAATTTCTAGACCGCCGACGAACACTTCAAACCGCTCTACCCAGTCCGGCTCGTCACGCTTGTTCTTGGATAGTGGCGAAATAGCGACAGGGAAGTCATAAAGAATTGTCGGCTGGATCAGGTGGTGCTCGGCCACATGCTCAAACATCGCCGCAATAGTTTTTCCCGCAGGTTCTCTAGGATCGTACGGCATATGTGGCGTGTAACTGGCATTCAGGCGCTTCACCAGCGCAGCAACGGATTCCTGTGTGGCAAAATCCGCGATCTCCGGCCTGGGCGCGGCAGCTTCCGGCCAGT
>DATBVH010000165.1:0-2429 GCA_036515395.1 Candidatus Angelobacter sp. | reverse complement strand
CGCCATTTGTGCCAGGATTCCGTCGCGCAATCCCAGTGGAGAGTAGCGGAAACCTTTGAGTCCGCAAGCAGCGAGCACATGCGCGTACACAGCCGCGCCCGCCACGATGATCTGCGCGCGCTTGGGATTGATGCCTTTGATGGCTGCACGCTGCCGCTCCGTCATTTTTGCCAACCGCTTGGCCAGTTTTTCCATAACGGCCAGTGATACGCCCCCACTTCGGCTGAGATGTAGAGATTGCGCCGCGCCGGCCAATGCCGCTGCCGTTCCAGATGTGGCAATCACCGCGCGCACTGCGGCGCGGGTTATTTTCCGCGATGCATTCGCCGCTTCCTGAACAATGAAGTCATGCAGGCGCTTCAGTTCGGGTTTGGTGGGCGGATCATGATGGATAAATTCCTGCGTCAGGCGCACAGCGCCGAGCGGGAGCGTGACAATTTCTTTAATATGGCCTTTTTCGGAGAGGGTAAGTTCGCAACTGCCTCCGCCCAGATCGATCAATAACATCTTCGGCGGCGGCGTCCGCATGTTTGAAATTACGCCTAAATGAATGAGCCGGCCTTCTTCCAAACCGCTGACGATTTCAAGGTTCCAACCAGTAACGGTCTTCACCCACTCTTCAAAAAGACGGGCGCTGTTGCTATCGCGTAATGCGCTGGTTCCAATAACACGCGTCCGTTCCACCGCATAGCTCTGCACGGCACGATGGAAACGCCGCAGGACCTTCAGGGTCTGGGCCATGGCTTGCGGATCGAGATTGCCGTCGCGAAATACACTTTCACCCAAGCGGGTAACTTCGCGGTCCTGATGCAGAGAAACCAGGCGTCCGCGCCGAAGCTCGGCGATACTGAGCCGCACCGAGTTGGAACCGATATCGACCGCGGCAAAGACGGGCATGCTTTATCAGGCCCGGCGCGCAGCAGTCTGCAAGGATTGAGCCGCGCCTGGAGACTTCCTGGTGGGTTCTTGCGTCAGAGAAAATAGTTTGTGAACAGCAGAGATTGCATCTGAATACCGCGCGCTTAGAACGGTCCGTGCTTCGCGCAAAAGAGGGCAGCTTGCGCGATCTGAGAAACGTTTTTCCGCCCTTTCAGTCAGCTCCTGCCAATCATGCCAATCGCCAATTGCATCCTGGGCAGACTTGAGTTCACGCATGAGTTCTTTTTGTTCCGCTGATTCTTCCGCAAGTTCCGCCATGTAGCGGATTCGCTTCAGTGCCATCCGGGCTCCATGCAGGCGGCTGGGCTTCATTGTTTGGGCCAAACCAAAATCTTCGGCCATTCTCGCAAGCTGCGCTTCGGCCTCTTCCAGAGGAGCCAGTGGACGATTTTTACCATCCTGTAGTGCTCCGGCTTGTTCTGCGATCCCGTCAAGGCGTCCGAAAAACTTGGCTTGAATCTTTTTCACCGCCGACTCCAACCGCTTGGCCTGCCGGTCCCTCTTCTTCTCCAAAAGATCTTTCAAGGTCTTTCGATCTTTCACTGTCGATCCATTGCCTAACGTATCAAGAAGATCTTGCTGAACATCAAAGTCGCGTACTTTTCCTGCACGCTTGCGCAAATCGGTCAACTTTTCCAGGCTGCGTTCCTCTTTTTTACCGATATTTGGGTTCGCATAACTCACAAGACTTTCTATGCGGCGGATGGTGGTCCGCAAATGATGAACGCTCTTCGGCTTGGCATCATCAAGCACTTTGGAGACGGCATCCGAAAGGTCTCGATTGAGACCTCGCATACGTTTTTCCAGCAAAGTCATGAGAGGGTCTGATAAAACAGCTAACCACTATATTAGATGACAACGATTGAGCAAAATGCTTCATTTTGTGTGCACATCTCGCATCGGAATTATTCCCTTTGTGAAACGAGGTTAATTTCTGCAAAGATGATTTGCGTGCTTAGGGTTATGCATTTCCATGGTTTAATAACCCATGGCGATGGAGTTCGCCCTTAACCGCCCGCTGACGGCTGATGACTCCTACCAAATCTTGCAAATTTTGGAGCCATCAGCATGCAATCCCTCATTGACTGGAAACCCTATCTCTGGGTGTCATTAGGCGGTATTTTCGGCGCTGGTTTGCGCTACTTTCTCAGCCGGATCATCACCCGGTTTACTGACGCTGCATTCCCTGTTGGGACTCTCATCATCAACGTTTCAGGCAGCCTCGTGCTCGGGTTTTTCTTGATATGGACGACGGAGCGGGTCCTGGCTGATCCGAAATGGCGGCTCCTGGTGGCCATTGGATTCTGCGGATCGTTTACCACATTTTCCAGCTATGCTTTTGAAACTATGTCGTATTTTGAACAAGGACACTGGGCGCTGTTTGCATCCAACATCCTGGCCAACAACGTGCTTTGCCTGGGAGCAATCTTGGCGGGAGCGATGATCGCGCGTGCAATTTAAGCCGGCTATAGAATTTTGAAAGTAGAAGG
>DATBVH010000164.1:0-4847 GCA_036515395.1 Candidatus Angelobacter sp. | reverse complement strand
CCAACCCTGCTATTGACCGCGACGGAAACATTTACGTCACCTATTCCGGCGGTCGCGGACAGAAAGTGCCCGTCGCGATTTACAAGATCGATCCGGATTACAACGTCAAACCGTTTCTCCCTGAGCTGATGAATGCCACCGGCATGGCCTTTGATCCCCAGGGACAGCTCTATGTTTCCTCACGCTATGACGGCACTGTATACCGCGTGGCTCCCAACGGCACTCTCAGCACTTATGCTGAAGGTATGGGCGTCGCCACCGGAATCGCTTTTGATAAGTCCGGCAATCTCTATGTTGGTGATCGTAGCGGGACGATCTGGCGCATCGCGCCGGACAGACAAATTTTTGTGTTCGCCACACTAGAGCCCAGCGTTGCCGCTTATCATCTCGCCTTTGCGCCCGATGGCACTCTGTACGTGACTGGTCCCACGAACTCCAGCTTTGATGCCGTTTACAGCGTTGATCCTCATGGCACCGTCACCGTCTTTTATCGCGGACTGGGACGGCCTCAGGGGCTCGCGTTCGATGTCGAAGGCAATCTCTACGTCGCAGCATCGCTCGGCGGCAAGCGCGGCATTGTAAAAATCACGCCCGACAAACGCGCAAGCCTGGCAATTGCCGGACACGGGCTGGTTGGGCTGGCATTCACCCGGAGCGGCGGAGCGGTATTGGTGACCACGAACGCGGTTTTCCATCTCACCTGGGGCGTGCAGGGCCTTCCTCTCATTTAGACTGCTAACGTGAACGCTGAGATCATTGCCATTGGATCGGAGCTGCTGACTCCCTTCCGCCAGGACACGAACTCGCTCTTCCTCACCGAGCAACTGAACCGCCTGGGCGTGGAAGTAAGCTTCAAAACCATTGTGGGCGATCGCCGTGCTGACCTGGTTAGCGTAGCCCGCATTGCGCTCTCCCGCGCCGATGTCGTCATCTTTATGGGCGGTCTCGGCCCCACTGAAGACGATCTTACGCGTGAGTGCGTGGCTGAAACGCTGGGCCGTCCACTCAAAAGACACGCTCGTATTGTTGAAGATCTGCGTGCCCGTTTTGCGGCCCGCGGCTGGAAGATGGCGGAGAACAACGAACGCCAAGGCGATGTTATCGACGGCGCGGACGCGCTCGACAATAAACGCGGTTCAGCGCCGGGGCAGTTCCTGCACATTGACGATCAACATGGGCACGCAATCATCATTCTTTTGCCTGGACCTCCGCATGAACTCCGGGGGATGTTTGAAGAGCACGTCTTCGAGCGACTGAAACGACTTGTTCCTTCGCAACATATTGCTACGCGCGAATTAAAGATCGGCATGATTGGCGAATCTATGGTCGATAAGCGAGCCGCTCCCATTTACAAAGCAGCACAGGGCGTTGAAACTACGATCCTTGCCGGAACGCCGGGAGAAGTACAGCTTCATCTCCGCGCACAAGCCACCTCACTGGAAGAAGCACAGAAGCGCGTGGATGCGCTCGCTACTCTGCTTGAGGACGAATTTGAAGACGCCATCTTCGCCACCAAGGGCGAGAGCATGGAGCAGATTGTCGGCTACTACCTGGGCATGCGGGAAAAGACGCTCGCCGTAGCGGAGTCCTGTACCGGTGGCATGCTGGCCGCTAGGATCACCTCCATTCCTGGCAGCTCGCGGTATTTCCTGGGCGGGGCCGTGGTCTACGACAATTCTGTAAAGACAGCTTTGGCCGGAGTGCCGCCTCTATTGATTGCAGAACATGGCGCCGTTAGCCGCGAAGTTGCTGCCGCGCTTGCGGAAGGCATTCGCAATAACTGCAAAACAAGTTTTGGCATAGGCATCACGGGCGTAGCTGGACCAGCAGGCGGATCGGATGAAAAACCTGTAGGTCTCGTCTTCCATGCGCTGGCTGACGGCAGCCATACAGAAGTCATTGAGAGGACCTTCCCCGGCGATCGCGACCGCATACGCCATTGGGCCACGCAGCAGGCCCTGGATATGGTCCGCCGAAAGCTGATGTAACATGCGCCTCTTCATCGCACTGGATATTCCTGCTGACGTTCGTGCTGCCTTAACCGGCTGCATGGAACGCGCACGCGCACTTGCGCCCGATGCTCGCTGGGCCCGCGTTGAAGGTTTGCACGTCACATTGAAGTTTATCGGCCACGTGGATGATGCCATTGTCGAGCAAATCAAAGTCGCGCTGGGATCGGTCAAGACTGTGCCCTTTGAGGTGAAATTTGCAGGCGTAGGATTCTTTCCCAATCCGCATGCCGCTCGCGTCTTCTGGGCAGGAGTAGATGGTAGCAATCATCTTCCTCATCTGGCTTCGAGTATTGACGCCGCTCTGGAAAAGCTGGGCTTCCAGCGGGAAACCAAGCCCTACCACCCACATCTCACGCTGGCGCGGACAAGTTCCCGCCCTCTTCGCGAGTTAAAGCCGTTGCTGGATGAACCGCCACCACAGTTCGGTACAATGACAGCGCACGAATTCTTTTTGTACCAAAGTCAGCCGCAAAAAGGCGGCTCAAAGTACACAAAGCTGGAACGATTTGCGCTGGAGTAGCGCTGCGCCTTGATGACAAGTCTTTATCTGATCACCGCTTTGATCTCTTATCTGCTGGGCTCGATTCCGTTCGGGTATCTGTTGGTGCGCATCTTTCGCGGACAAGACATTCGCCAGACCGGCAGCGGCAACATCGGCGCTACCAACGTTGCGCGTTCGGGCGCCAAGGGACTCGGAATCGCCACATTGGTATTGGACGCGCTTAAAGGAGCTTTGGCGGTGTGGTTAGCCGCTCTCATTGCTGCGTCGAAATACAATCTCTGCGGCGGCTTCGTCCAACATCCCTGCACTCCAGCTTTGCGTTTAATGTCGTGGGCAGCGCTTTGCGCCGTCCTGGGCCATGTTTTTCCTGTCTGGCTGCGCTTCAAAGGCGGCAAAGGTGTTGCGACGGCGCTGGGTGTTTTCTGTGTCTTGTTTCCCAAAGCTATTCTGCTGGCGCTGGCGATTTTCATTCTTGTTGTAGCAATCACCCGTTATGTTTCGCTCGGCTCTATTCTTGGCGCGATAGCTTTCCCCGTGGCCGCATACTTCATGCAGAACGCTGACTGGCTCTCTCTGCTTCTTGCGTCCGGCGTATCGTTGATCATCATTCTTAAACATCATCAGAACATCATCCGGCTGCTGGCCGGAACTGAGAACCGCTTCGGCGGAAGCAAACCTCAAGTCGCGGAGAAGCAACTTTGAGCCGGGTAGCCGTCATAGGCGCGGGAGCGTGGGGTACGGCTCTGGCCATGGTGTTGGGTCGTCGCGGTGACCATGAAGTGCGCCTGTGGGCGCTGGAAAAAGAAGTGCTGCAAAGCATTGCGCGTTCGCGCACCAATGATCTGTTTCTTCCGGGCTGCGCTCTGCCCCCTTCCATCACAGCGACAAATGATTTCAAGGAAGCCCTCTCCAGTGTGGAGATCATCGTGAGCGTAATGCCCTCGCATCATTGCCGGCGAACATTTGAACACATGGCACAGTGGCTTCAGCCGCATATGCTTTTTGTGAGCGCCACCAAAGGCATTGAAAATGACACCCTGCTGCGCATGACCCAGGTGATTCATGAAGTGGTGCAGCGGTTCTGTGGGTTCGAGCCAAAGATTGGCGCCATCAGCGGCCCCTCATTCGCCAAGGAAGTGGCAGAAAAACATCCGACTGCCGTTACCATCGCCTCTGCCGATAGCGCCCTGGCGGCGCGCGTGCAGAAGGACTTTAGCGATCCCAGCTTCCGCGTTTACATGAATGACGATCTCACCGGGGTTGAACTAGGCGGCGCGCTTAAGAACGTTATTGCCATTGCCGCAGGCGTGTGCAGCGGCCTGGGACTGGGTCATAATTCAGTAGCCGCGCTCATTACTCGCGGGCTGGCCGAAATCACACGACTCGCCGTGGCGTGCGGCGCTAAGCCGCAAACCATGTTTGGCCTTTCCGGCATGGGCGATCTGGTGCTCACATGCACCGGAGGCCTTTCCAGAAATCGCAGCGTCGGTGAGGCACTGGGCCAGGGACAGCCCTTGCAGCAGATCATCGCCGGCATGCACGGCATGGTGGCGGAAGGGGTCCTTACCACGAACGCTGCCCTGGGGCTGGCGAAGAGATACCAGGTTGAAATGCCAATTACTGAACAAATGTATGCCATCCTGCATGATGGCAAATCGCCTCATGACGCCATCCGTGAACTGATGACCCGCCCCGGCAAGGTGGAAGATAAGTTTTAAGAGTCTGCTCATGGGAAGTCCTGGCCCACGGCTTTGAAATCGCTTTTTCTCAGGGATATTCCCCAATTTCAGGCTTCCTAAATCAAGGCCACGCAGCGGATTGGAGTACTTCCGTAATCCCGGCAAAGGCCTTTTTTTGGTTAGATTTGGGGTGGTTTCAGCATACAATTTAGAAATTACGTCTCTGGCTTTATGAAACTGCCGTTGCCCGCCCGGATACCGATTCTGTACCTGATTCTCATCGTCTTGATAGCGGTGGGAGTGGTGCCGCTTTATTTCTATGCCACCAAAATGGTGGTCCGGAACCGCGAAACCCTGGGAAGCAATGAGAAGTTGCTGCAGAACAGCGTTACGACCACGCTGGCCCAATCAATTGCGCAACGCGAGAAAGACATCAGCTCCACCCTTTCCAGTCTGGCCTTCTCTATCAAAGTCACAAGCAACAGCAATCTGAGCGGGAAAAATGTTGAAGCTGCTGACGTAAGGGCGCTCCTGCAGAATTACATTGAAGACCCGGACTCCATTGTCCCTTACGCGCGGTTGGTTAACACTGAAAACCAGTCCATGATGAACGCGGGCATCATAGAGCCTGATACGTTTTTGGAACGGGAACTT
>DATBVH010000163.1:0-18773 GCA_036515395.1 Candidatus Angelobacter sp. | reverse complement strand
AGCATCCCCTCCCTTCCCCCCATTTCCGCCATTGCCGCCATCGCCGCGATCAGGATGTGTAGCAGGAACTGGGGCGTTGGGGATTTCTCCTCCATGCCCTCCTTTGCCACCAGAACCACCCATTCCACCGGAACCGCCATTACCGCCGTCGCCACCATAGGCGTTGATATTGACACCAGCAATGAAATCTTTGGCATTTGCCATGTAGGTTCCACCGTCATGTCCGGCCTGCCCAGCTCCACCATTGGATCCCAGTTGGCCGTTACTACCAGTCCCACCACTTCCCGCAATCGTGCCACCCCAAAAGCTATAGAACCCATTAGGACCGAGTGTGCCCAGAGAGCCATCAGGTCCATTGGTACCGACATCTCCATCCTTACCAGGTTCTCCAAAAACATTAATATCAGGCATTTCGCATCTCCTTTCACCCAAATAGTGAGATTATTGGTTAATCCCCTCGATTGAGACTACGTTGAATTTTGTAAATCCTTTACAGTCGATTCTCCCGGTACCGTGGAGGACGATCTTGTTCGCCTCCACAACGTGGGTCTCGCTCGGTATCGTCAAGGCACCACCGTCAGCCACTTCAACGTTTGGCAAGGTGACAATGTTTATAACAAGGTTGATAATCTCCAGATATCGTCCAATAGCAGGCTCCATTTGAATCATGGCTGCAGGGTTTACAGTAAAGACATAGCTATGAAGGGCCTTACCGGTTATGTCCAGTGCACGTGCACGGACGGCGTCGTCAGAGGAATCCAGCTCCTCAACTGGAACAATCGCGGAGGAATCAACGGAATGTTGACAGCAGGCCCCGCGTTCGTTAAGCGCGTTCGCCATTTCGTCGGATAACCCAATAATTTTTCTAACCTCTTTAGCAGTGCGCGGTTGAACCTGCCGGTAGTTTTTTTTGAATCGGTGAGACTCAGGTGAGAGGAGTACACACTCACCCGACTCCACTCGCATACAGTGAGCATCAACCATAGCTGTTGAATCCTTCCAAAAATTAACCATGAAAAACTCCTTTCTTTTTTTGACGTCCTGGTGTTAGTGCAGTGGCAATCTCTACGACTGGAAAAAGAACCGTCATCGACCGCTTCTTGCTCGCAACTACGAACAGAATCCTGACAGAAACCTTTTCACACGTTTGCAAAAGGACAACCCATTTAGTCCTTTCACTGATTCCAGAATCTAGGGCCGATTGGTTCCGTTGGGTTTCGTTGTGCATATTGCCCCTGCAACAAGAAGACATCAATCCTCCCGAACTCCTCTGGAACTCCTTTCTGGATAATTTGTCAACTGCATCAAGAGTCGAGACTTACGAGGGGAGATCCTCAATTGACGGGGCTGCTTCTGACGTTTAGAGTGAGGTTGCTCGTGAACAGCTCGTCGCAATCTCCGCAAGGTTTACGGTTCGGTATCTTTGAGATCGATCTGGATGCGCGTGAACTCAAGAAAAACGGGCTCAGGGTCAAGCTGCAAGACCAGCCGTTCAAAATACTGGCGGCCATGGCTCGCCGCGCTGGGGAAGTCATTCCTCGGGAGGAGCTATATTCGGAGCTGTCGAGTCACAGCAGCTACGACTTTAAGCACGGGCTGAATAACGCAATCCAGAAAATCAGAGAAGTCCTGGGCGACTCGCCCGAGAATGCTCGTTTTATAGAGACGGTGGCTGGCCGGGGATATAGGTTCCTGCCGCAAGTTGAAACTACTGTCCCTCCAATTGAAAGCAATCCGAGTGGCAAATTCGTTTCTGCAGGAACGGATGGTTTTCTCGTAGAAGTGCAGGGGCTTTGGAGACAATTCTTAACCGCAGATTCCACGTGGGAATTGAGAGATCTATTGCACCGAACCAAAGCTCTTCTGGATACGCCCCAATACTCATCCCACCCAAATCGTTATGAAGGAGCTTTGCTTCGGGAGCAAATAGAGCAAGCCATACAGTGGGCCGTCGGTAAGGCGACACGAAGTGGTGCAAGTTCGCCGTTCCTGATTTTGCGATCATTCATCCTGATCGCGCTTGCGGGTTGGTTGAGTTGGGAGATTATTCCGCACTCTTATGCCTATGCCAATTTTCATCCCAGTATGTGGGAATACTGGGTGGAACGGTTCGTCCAGACTGGTCTGGCGATTGCCTACATCACATTTGTGCTGGACTCCTTTCAGCAACAGCGCTCCGCTCAATTCACAGTACCGAGAAGGACTCGACCATTGCTTTTACGTCTTACGCAGTGCGTGTTACTGCTAGGGTTTGCAGTGGAAGCGGTCAGGGATTTTTCCATTCTGTTTAACCTAAGGGTTTTGGGCGGGGGCTTCATCTTTCTTATTGCTTCTCTTCGGAGTTTCGCTGGTGCTGGAGCGGCATCACTAGCGGTAGTCTATTTGATGGTGGAGCTAACACGGCCAAGACAGAGCTTACGCTCCGCTCAGTTCGTGCTCATAGCAGCAGTCGCTCTACTAATCTTAGAAGGCTCGAGTGATTTCGTTTATTGGATCTATATGGGGGCAGTTCCCTGGGGGCGCGGCTTGCTCGGTTACCTGATAATTCTTGCGCCGCTTATGACTGCTGTGCTTGCCGTGGTTACTTTCATACGGAAATCGAGGACCCGACTGAAATTACGGGCCAACTCAGAATGATCGGGGAAGGCTGACAGGGGAGAAGTTGGTGCGCGAAAGCGAACAGTTCCGCGCGGTGGCTTTGTCAAGATGTACTAATTCGCAATTAATTTACCAAATGCCGTTGGCTAACGGACCTGCACGGTGGGCCCACCGAAAGTCTCACCACGGAGGAGCGGAGAAAGCAAAGGGATCGCCAGGACCACAGCCAGGGACGGCCCTATTATGCGGGCGACTTTTGGTAGTCGTACAGTTTGAAATGACGGTAGGTCATACCGAGCATATGCTCCCGAAAAACACGTCATCTCGAGCCACGTTTGGCGACGGCGCGCAATCATCAGCGCCAGAGTAGCGGCGAGAGACCTTGAGTTGCCTCACTAAACTGTAGCCGCCAAGCACAAGGTCCTTCAGGGCTACTCGCCCGCTGATCTGCCCATTCTCGCCAAAAGCGGGCGCAAATGGGGCCCCGCGAACGCGGGCTCGCTCACGCCCTTCAGGATGACGATTAGTAAGAAGAGGACAGTCCGATTCTTTACCCCCGATTCAGACTGTTCCACTACCCGACTCTTTTAATGCTTGACAGCAAACAAAAAGTGAAGTATCATCACCTGATCTCTAGCCGATGCCGGACGCATCTGTGGCGTCGCCGATGGGATGGCCTGGGATGTGATGAGCTAACTCTTTTGGAATCATAGTTGAGGGGTACCGGGGTAGGGCAGGGGATGGGTTCTGGGATGGCCCGGATAAGTCCTTTGGAATCCTAATTGACATTGGGGCGGGGTAAGGAGGGTTCGCCATTTTGGGTCCTTCATTCGCGACAAAAGCGGCCGCTCTTTCAGGATGACAGGTTGAGGCGCGGCGATTGTGCGCCGCGCGGCTTAAGTGTTGGTGATCGCCGTGATCCACGGCAAGCCGGGACAGGTCCGGTGATCGGAAAGCTGTCAGTGGAAAGGACAGGCGATGGAAGACACTAGTGCTGGCGGTCGAGGTCAAAGCGGAACATTACAGGGCCAGATAGTTGAAGCCCGGTACGGCTACTATCGGCGGTGCCAGCGGTTCCGCAAGAATGGGCAGCAGTGCAAAGCCCCGGCGATGAAAGACGCCGACGTCTGCTATAAGCACCAGGAACGGGCGGACATCGAGAGGCGACGGCGCGCGCAATATACGCTGCCACCGCTGGTGGACCTGGCGACGGTGCAGCGAGCCATTGGCGATGTGACGCAGGCTTTGTGGCAGGACCGGATCGACGAGGATTACGCAGGCGAGTTGTTGCAGGAACTGGAGAGAGCATCTGTGGTGTTGAGGGGGAAAGTAGGATGAGATGCCGTGCTACCCTCTTTTCTTGCTGTCCGTCTTACCAGAAGCTACCTTGGAGCCTTGTTTCCAGATGAAACGTTTTCAGATGAAATCCAGAACTAAAAGCATTGTCCCTGCGCATGCCGCTGTATGCGCGCTGGTGGTTCTCTCGCTCGGCGTTCTTTTTGCGCAGGCCTATGCTCTTGCACCCCCCGATGTTCCTGCAAAGACAGTCCATGGCATTGCCGTGACGAGTATTGATCGCTCAGTCCAGCCGGGCGATGACTTTTACCACTACGCCAATGGCGAGTGGATCAAGAAAACGGTAATCCCGCCGGACCGTTCCGGCGTGGGCGTGTTTACCGCACTCTCTGACCTCACGAACAAGCGCACTGCCGGGATCATTGAAGAGGCCGCCAAGGCCAAAGCGCCGGCGGGCTCCAGCACAGCCAAGATCTCCGATCTTTATAACTCATACATGGATGAAGCCGGGATTGAGGCCAAAGGATTGACGCCGCTGAAGCCGCATCTGGACGCGATTGCGGCCATCAAAGATAAGCATGAACTGGCGCATGCGCTGGGAGAGACGCTTCGGGCTGATGTGGATGCGCTGAATAACACCAACTTTCATACGTCGAACCTGTTCGGGCTGTGGGTGGCGCCCGGATTCAATGACTCAGAGCACTACGCAGCTTATCTGCTTCAAGGCGGAATTGCGCTGCCGGACCGCGAGTATTACCTTTCTGACGCAGCCAGCATGCGCGATGCCCGGACAAAATATCTGGCCCACATCGCCACCATGCTGAAGCTTACCGGCTTTACGGAAACAGAGGCCCGCGCCAAGCGGATCTTCGACCTGGAACACGCCATTGCGGAAAAACACCTCACCCTGGCGGAAAATGACGACATCCATAAAGCAAACAACACGTGGAAGCAGGCGGACTTTACCGCCAAAGCGCCGGGGCTGGAGTGGGCAGAATATTTTCGCGGAGCGGGCCTGGGCCAGCAAGCAGAATTCACCGTATGGCAGCCCACCGCGTTTACGGGAGAGTCCGCGCTGGTGGCTTCTCAACCGCTTGAAACATGGAAGGACTGGCTGGCATTTCATCTGATAGAAGATTATGCCGACGTATTGCCCAAGGCGCTGGCCGATGAAGACTTTGCATTTTTTGGAAAGACCCTGTTCGGTACGCCGCAGCGGCGTCCGCGCTGGCAGAGAGGCGTGGGCGTGGTGGACCGGTGGCTGGGTGATGCCGTTGGAAAAATTTATGCTGAGCGCTATTTCCCGCCGGAAGCCAAGGCCAAGGCGCAGGAGATGGTCGCCAATATTACCGCGGCTTTCCGCAAGCGCGTTGAAGCGCTTGATTGGATGGCCCCTGCAACAAAGGCTGAAGCCCAGGCCAAGCTCTCCACTCTCTATGTGGGCATTGGATATCCGGAACACTGGCATGACTATTCCGCTTTTGAGGTAAAGGCCAATGACATGTTTGGCAATCTTTGGCGCGGCAGCCTGTTTGAGTACCATCGCGATGTTGCACGGCTGGGAAAAGAAGTGGACCGCGAAGAGTGGTGTATGTCACCGCAGACCATCAATGCCGTGAATCTTCCACTGCAGAATGGGCTGAACTTTCCGGCGGCCATTCTGCAACCGCCTTTCTTTGATCCCAAAGCCCCTGACGCGGCGAACTATGGCGCCATTGGTACGGTGATTGGCCACGAGATCAGCCATACTTTCGACAGTGAAGGTTCCGCGTTTGACTCGAAGGCCCGCTTGCGCAACTGGTGGACGGAATCCGATCTGGAGCATTTCAACGCCGCTACGGCAAAGCTGGTCGCGCAGTATGACACCTACAAGCCATTCCCTGATCTCTCAATGAACGGCAAGCAGACCTTGGCGGAAAATATCGCCGACGTTGCCGGCGTTGCGGCTTCTTATGATGGCTATCGCGCGTCGCTCGGCGGCAAGCCGGGACCGGAGCAGCAGGGCTTTACCGCCGACCAGCAATTCTTTATCGCCTTTGCGCAGGATTACGGATCCAAAGTGCGCGATGCCGCTCTGCGCGCGCAAGTCATGGGCGATTCACACTCTCCCGGCCAATATCGCGCCGCTACCGTACGTAACATTGACGCATGGTATGACGCGTTTAAGGTTAAGCCCGGACAGAAACTCTATCTTGCGCCGCAGGATCGGGTACGGATTTGGTGAGAGTCGTGATGGGAAAATCCTTACCACGGATGAACACGGATAAAGCGGATTTACAAAACTTAGAAATCGTCCTAATTGAATTGTTTTGATCCGTGTAAATCAGTGTCATCCGTATTATCCGTGGTAAGGGTTGGTCATTGTGTAAAGTAAAGCGGCTTCTGATCCGCGCTAAATCAGCGGTGGGAGGGTTTACCCGCCCACGGCTTCCAACTCGCGCTCCGGAACCGGTTCGGTTTTCTTCTTCTTGCCGCCGAAAAGTTTCTTCAGGCCCGGGCCCAGCTTGTCGAGATAGACGTAGTAGATCGGCGTGATGTAGAGCGTGAGCGTCTGCGAGAAGATCAGTCCGCCGACTACGGCGAGGCCCAGCGGGCGGCGTGATTCTGCGCCGGCGCCAAAGCCCATCGCGATTGGCAAGGTGCCCATCAGCGCGGCCATCGTGGTCATCATGATCGGGCGGAAGCGGACGAGCGCGCCCTGATAGATCGCCTCCGTCGCGCTCTTGCCTTCTTCACGTTGCGCGTCGAGCGCGAAGTCGATCATCATGATGGCGTTTTTCTTTACCAGGCCCACCAGCATGATCACGCCCACAAAAGCGTAGATGCTCAGCTCGGTGTGGAAAAGTTTGAGCGTAAGCAGCGCGCCCACGCCGGCGGAAGGCAAGCCGGAAAGAATGGTGATGGGATGGATAAAGCTCTCGTAGAGAATCCCCAGCACTATATAAATGACTAGAATGGCCATCATCAGCAGCACGCCCAGCCCGGCGAACGACGACTGAAACGCCTGCGCTGTGCCTTGCAGGCTGGTGCTGATGGTGGACGGCAGAGTTTGCGCGGCTGCGCTGTTGACGGCGGTGATTGCGTCGCCCAGCGCAACGCCCGGTTTCAAGTTAAAGCTCAAGGTGACGGCCGGAAGCTGCCCCAGGTGATTGACGGTGAGCGGCCCCACTTCTTTTTTAAAGCTGGCCAGCGCGCTCATGGGCACAAGCTGTCCGGTCTTGGAGTGGACGTAGAGCATGCCCAGCGCAGAAGGATCAAGCGCGTATTGCGGCTCCAGCTCCATGATGACTTTGTATTGGTTGTTCGGTGCGTAGATCGTTGAGATCTGGCGCGCGCCGTAAGCGCTGTACAGCGCGTCTTCCAGCGTGCGCGGATCAACGTTGAGCGCCGCGGCTTTATCGCGATTGATGCTCACCGTAACCTGCGGGTTCTTGATCTGCAAGTCGCTGGTTACATCTTGCAGTTGGGTAATGCCACGCAGCTTTTGTTCCAGCAGCGGCGCGTATTGGTAAAGTTCGTTGGTGTCCGGGCTTTGCAGCGTGAACTGATATTGGCTCTTGGTGAGCGCGCCGCCAATTCGAATAGGGGGAAGATTTTGCAGGTAGACGTTGATGCCGGGAATCTGCGCCAGCTTGGGCCGCAGCTCTTCAATGATTTTGTCGACGTGCGGCCGCGTTTTGCGGTCCGTGAGTCGCGCGAAGATTCGTCCGGAATTGAGCGCGGCATTCACGCCGCCTCCGCCCACGGTGGACATGTAATTCGCAACGTACGGGCTCTGGCCGACAATCTTTGCCGCCTCTTGCTGATGGCGCATCATGTCTTCAAACGAGATGCCCTGAATGCCTTCAGTAAAAGCAAAGAGCTGGCCCTGATCTTCACTGGGCAGAAAGCCCTTGGGAATATCCATGTAGAGGAACGCCGTGGCCACCAGAATCACCAGCGAAAGAGCCATCGTGACGCGAGGATGCGCCATGACTTTTTTCAGGCTCCATTCATAGCCGTGCAGCATGGCGTCAAAGACGGCTTCGCTCTTCTGGTAGAGATAGCCGTGCCGATCATTATGCGTGTTGCGCAGAAAACGACTGCACAACATGGGAGTAAGAGTCAAAGACACAAAGCCAGAAACCAGAATGGCCACGCCGATGGTGACCGCGAACTCATGCAGCAGACGTCCGATGATTCCGCCCATGAACAACACGGGAATAAACACGGCGGCCAGCGAGATGGTCATGGAGATAATGGTGAAGCCGATTTCGCGAGCGCCTTCCACCGCCGCCTGATACGCAGGCTTGCCCATCTCCATGTGGCGGACAATGTTTTCCAGCATCACAATCGCGTCGTCCACCACAAAGCCGACGGTCAGCGTGAGCGCCATCAAAGAAAGATTGTCCAGGCTGTAGCCGAGCAGATACATCGCGGAGAACGTGCCCACAATCGACATAGGCAGCGCCAGGCTGGGAATGATGGTGGCGGAAATATTGCGCAGGAAAACGAAAATAACCATCACCACCAGAGCGATGGTCAGCATCAGCGTGAACTTTACGTCATTTACGGAATTGCGGATGGAAACCGAGCGGTCATACAAAATATTCAGCTTGATTCCAGCAGGCATTTGCTGCTGCATCTGCGGCAACAATTTCTTAATGCTGTCAACCACTTCAACCGTGTTGGTTCCGGGCTGCCGCTGGATGGCCAGCACAATCGCACGATCACCGCTGAACCAGCTTGCTGTCTTGTCGTTTTCAACGCTGTCAAAAACATGCCCAACTTCATCCAGACGAACAGGCGACCCGTTGCGGTACGCCACAATCAGCGGCTTATACTCCTTGGCCTCAAGTAGCTGTCCGGTGGCCTGCACGGTGTAAGAAGTGGAATGGCCAAACAGCGTTCCTGTAGGCAAGTTGACGTTGGCATTCGTAATGGCGCTGGCAACTTCGTCAATGCCAATTTGTCGCGCAGCCAGCGCGCGCGGATCAAGCTGCGCCCGCACCGCATATTTCTGCGTGCCAAAAACCTGTACCTGCGCCACGCCACTCACCATGGAGAGCCGCTGCGCCACGGTTGTCTGCGCGGCTTCGTCAACATCAGAAAGTCGCATGGTGGGCGCGGCCAGCGCCAGGTAGAGCACTGGCTGATCGGCGGGATTTACCTTCTGGTAAGAAGGCGGCGAAGGCAGTTCCGGCGGAAGCTGCGAAGCCGTTTTGGCGATCATCGCCTGCACGTCCTGCGCGGCGGCGTCAATATTGCGATCAAGCGTAAACTGCAGCGTGATGCTGGTACCGCCCAGCGCGCTGGATGACGTCATGGAGTCGAGACCGGCGATGGTGGAAAACTGTTTTTCCAGCGGCAGCGCCACGGCGGCAGCCATGGTTTCAGGACTGGCTCCGGGAAGCGTTGCGTTTACCTGAATAGTGGGGAAGTCAACGTTCGGCAGATCGCTGACCGGCAGCAGGCGATACGCGAACACGCCAAAGATCAGGATTGCCGCCATGATCAGCGTGGTGGTAATGGGCCGCCGGATAAATAACTGTGTATTCATATATGACCTGCTATTTATGACCTGCTCTTGATGTCGACTTTTGCGCCGTGCGTCAGGCGCAACTGGCCATCGATCACGACGCGCTGCCCCGGTTGCAAGCCGGAAGCAATCACCGTGTCCTCGCCCACATTCCACCCCACTTTCACCGGCTGCTGCTTGGCAGTCAGGTCTTGATCGACCACATATACATACGTGCCGTTCTGGCTAGTTTGCAGCGCGGCAGTCGGGACCACAATCGCGTTTGGTTGCGATTTCAGCGTCAGGTTCACGTCGGCAAATTGTCCCGGCCAAAGCATGTGCGCTGCATTATCAAACGTGGCTTTCAGCTTGATGGTGCCAGTGGTGAGATCAACTGAGTTATCGATAAAAGTAAGCCTGCCCTGGAAACGTTGCGTGCTGCCTTGCGGCGCGGCGGTCACTTTCAGGCTCTTGGTATTCGAATACTGCTTCAACTCGGCGAGCTGTTGCTCCGGAATGGAGAAGCTCACATAAATTGGTTCAATCTGGTTGATCGTCACCAGAATCGGCACGTCATTGGCCTTCACCAGATTGCCTTCCTTCACGCCCACACTTCCCGTGCGTCCGTTGATCGGCGAATAAATCGATGTATATTCCAGGTTGATCTTTGCCGTCTCCACCGCAGCTTTGTCGGCTGCGACCGTGGCAGCCATGGCGTTGGCAGTGGCTCCGGCGGCGTCCACTTGCTGCTTGGAAACTACGCCCTCTTTGCCCAGGCCCCGATAACGTTCGGCGTCGAGCTTGGAATTGAGTGACTGCGCTTCATCCTTGGCCAGCGTGCCTTCTGCCTGGCGCAACGCAGCTTCAAACGGCGCGCGATCGATAGTGAAGAGCAGCTGTCCTTTTTTTACGAAGTCGCCTTCTTTGAAATGCACGCGCATCAACTGCCCGGAGATCTGTGCCTTGATGGACACGGTGGAAATGGCTTCAACGTTGCCGATGGCCTGCAACTCAACCGGCATGGTGCGCGATGCAACGGTGGCAATGCGGACTGGGGCCGCGACCGGCTTGGCTGCTTGAACGGATTCTTTGTTGGCGCAGCCTGCCGCCAACAGCAGAAGCGCCGCCAGTAATGAGTGAAAAATGTAGTTGCTAGTTTTCATGGTTGAATCTTTTTCCTGCGCGAGCATGATTTCCGTTGTGGCCGTTCGAGATTGCTTGGGTCGCGCCATTCGAATTCGCGTGCGTAACGCCGCTTTGCATTCCGTTCAGCCAGATTCCCGCCATCGTGGCCGCCACTGTCTCAGGGTCGAATTTCTGGAATTTCCTGGCCCCAAAAAGTTCCTGCACCAGAAAGTGATAGACCACCATGCCCAGGAATCCGCGGGCTGAAAGCAGTGGATCGACGTTGCGAAACGCGCCTTCGCGCACCCGCAGCCGGATATACGCAGCAAGCTCTTCGTAATAAACGGCGATAAAGGTGCGGAAGAACCGTTGCGAGAGCGTGTGGCTTTCCAGCGCGGTGAACCATAGCAGCCGCGTCAATTCCTTATCGCGGGCGTTGCGCACCAGCATTTCACGCGCGATGGCGGTAAAAATTTCCAGGTCGGTGTCGCCCGCCTCAATAATCTTTGTGATGTTTTGGCGGCGCCCTCGGGCGCTGCACAGTTCTTCAATCAGCGTCCAGTAAAGCTTTTCCTTGCTGGGAAAATGACGGAACAGCAGCGCTTCATTAATGCCGGCACGCTCGGCGATCTCCCGCGTCGTGGTGCCGCGATAGCCCCTGCGCGCAAAAATACCGGAGGCAGTGCGCAAGATCTGGCGCCGGCGGTCGAGAGATGAAAGACGTACAGGCATGAGGGAGATTTATGAAGTAAGTGAATACTTACTTTATCAGGTTAGACGGGCAGGGCTCAAGATGGTCCGATCAAAGGGCGGTAAAGAAGTGTAAAGGAAAGGCCTCTATGTCAACCTGGGGCCCGACACTGCATTGCCACGTGGTTTTACTCAAGCTTTGTTCATTAAAAAATGCCTGCTTCACCTATATAAATGCATGCTTTTCCAAAGCGGCCGTAAAGTGTAAGTGAACTATTGCCCGCAGAAAAAAGATGCCGGGCTGGTGAATGAGTTCTTAAACCCATTTGAAGGAGTAGCCAGATGCAGACGGATCATTACACAAAAGCAGTTTTGACCTTGATCGCGATTGCTCTCGTATATCTGTGTGCAGTTCAGACTGTCCGGCCAGAAACCGTGCAAGCACAACAGCAGTATTCTGTACCTGTGGTGCAGGATGCATTTGGCAGACAGGTGGTTCCAGTCCTCGAATACAAACAAATCGAGACCCTTCTTCGATCACAAGATAATCCAGGCACGATGACTCCCGCCATCCAATATGTGCCGGCGAAATAGCGCCAGAATTGCTCGCCCTGGAATCAACAAAGGGATGAAGCAGCATAGTGCCGCCTAATTCCTGTCCTTCATCGCCACTGAGGTCTTGCGGAACTCCGGAACCACAACCGCCTGCTCGATGGTGGGCTCGTAGAAATTGGCCAGGCGGTGTGCCATCTTTTCCGCTTTGTCGGCCGCCCCGGTCTTCTGCCGCAATATGTGGCAAGCGCCATGAATACCTGCAGACGACGGGCTTTCATTTCAGTTGTAAGTTCGCATGGATAAAAGGATTGGGACAAGTTACAAAGGCTTAAGGACTGGGGTGGGTAAAGATGTATCCTGCCCACCGGATGCGCTTGGCGGCGACTTGGAGCTTCTAAACCCTTGCCAGGGCTTCGCAGAACCAGCCTTGCGGATCCGTCCAGCGCTTTTCCAGCTTGAATCCGCTGCGTCGGAGGAGGCGCGCAATGGACGTGGTATTGAACTTGTAACTATTTTCAGTGTGGATGCGTTCGCCTTTTTCAAAGTGGAAGCCGCGGCCCAGGTCCTGGATCCACACGGTTTGTTCATGGACACTTTCCAGATGCATCTCAATACGTGATTTGCGCCGGTTCCACAGGGCGACGTGCTCAAAAGAGTCAACGTCAAAGCTGCCGCCAAGTTCGCGATTAATGCGCACCAGTATGTTTTTGTTGAAAGCGGCGGTCACGCCTTGCGCGTCGTTATAAGCAGCGTGAAGAACGTCCGCGTCCTTGATGAGATCAAAGCCGATGAGCAACGCGTCGCCCGATTGCAGGGACCGATGCACGCTCTTGAGAAACGCTGTGGCTTCTTCAGGCTCAAAATTGCCGATGGTCGAGCCAATAAAGAGCACCAGCTTGCGGCCGGGCAGCGAGTTGAGATCAGGAATCTTGTGCGTGTAATCGGCAACGATGGGACTCACGCGCAGACGCGGAAAATGTCCGTTCAAAGTTTTGAGAGCTCCCTGCAAAGCCGAAGAGGAAACATCCACGGGATAAAAATCCGCGCGCAACTGCCGCCGCAACAAGGCTTCAATCACAACCTGAGTCTTGCTGGCGCTTCCGGCGCCCAACTCAACCAGGGTGATGTTGTTCCCGGCCTGGCGAACAATCTCGCCGGAATACTTCTTCAAGATGGCGCGCTCGGTGCGCGTGGGATAGTACTCCGGGGTCTCAGTGATTTCGTCAAAAAGATGCGAGCCTGCGGCGTCATAAAAAAGTTTGGGCGGCAGGCGGCGCGGGCGCGCAGTCAATCCGCGCAACACCTCTTCCGCAATCGGACTTACAAGGACTGCAGCACTTTTAACCGCCATCGTCAGCCAGCCTTATCCCGGAAAACTGCCAGCGCGTTTCCGGAGGGAAAAAATTGCGGTAGGTGGCGCGAATGTGCGAGCGCGGCGTGGCACAAGATCCGCCACGCAGGACCATCTGTCCGCTCATGAATTTGCCGTTGTATTCACCCAGGGCTCCCGCAGCGGGCTTATAGCCGGGATATGCGAGATAGGCGCTTGCCGTCCACTCCCACACGTCGCCAAAAAGCTGCAGCGGAACGACGCTCTCCGCCCCAGCTGGAGCGGCCACAGGATGGAACCTGCCATTCTCTAAAAAATTGCCTTGCACTGGAGCGCGGCTTGCAGCCACTTCCCACTCGAATTCGGTAGGCAGCCGCGCGCCAGCCCAGCGCGCAAACGCGTCAGCTTCGTAATAACTCACGTGGCAGACCGGCTCGGCCTCATCCACGTTGCGCATGCCAGAGCAGGTGAACTGGATCCATTGCCCACCAGCCTTTTCCCAATATAGAGGCGCTTTCCAGCGTTGGGTCTGCACTGCCTTCCAGCCATCAGAAAGCCAGAGCTCAGGGCGTGAATAACCGGCGTCTTCCATGAAGGAAAGATATTCGCCGCACGTGGCCAGGCGCATGGCAAAGCGGAACGGGCGCAGAAAGACTTTGTGCCGCGAGCCTTCATTGTCAAAATAAAAGGATTCGCCTTCCGCGCCGATCTCGTAGAGCCCTTCAGGGTAAAGCTGCGGTTTTTGTTGCGGCGCGCTGTCTGTATTCGGCGCGGCGACAGCGGCCTGATAAACCGGATGCAGCGGATTGCTCCAGAACCCATGCTTGATATCGGTAACGATCAGCTCCTGGTGCTGTTGCTCATGGTTCAGGCCCAGCGTTACAAGTTTCTGCGCCTCCGCGGCGACCGGTCCTGATTGCAGCAGCTTTAGCATGTGCTCATCCACGTGAGCGCGATACTTGCGGATTTCCTCCAGCGCGGGACGCGAGAAGGTATTGCGCAGCGCTTTTTCCGGCTGCTGGCCAACTGCGTTGTAATAAGAATTAAAGAGATCGCGAAACTGAGGATGGAAGGGCCGGTATCCCGGCAAATGGCTGGAGAGAATAAACGTCTCAAAGAACCAACTGGTATGCGCCAAATGCCACTTGGCCGGACTCGCTTCCGGACAGGATTGCACCATTAAATCTTCCGGGGTCAGTGGCGCAGTGAGCGCATCGGTCTGCTGGCGTACCGCCGAATACTGGCTGGCGAGCGATGCCAGGGCACGCTCTTCCGCCGAAGCAGGCGGGAAGGTCAAGACTGACTTCAAGTGAGCCATAGAGGGAATCCTGTCACTCAAACAAGCAGGGCAGACATACTAAATCTTTGGCCCACGGATTGCACCTTTGGCAGGCCATTTGCGCAAAACAGACCGTCACAATAGGATGCGCGGGACTGCTTCAAAGTTTCGGTAATGTGGAGTGGGGCACTTATGGCGACCGCCGGACAGCCGCGACCTTTTACTGCCTGGTTAAGTGAAAATTCAACGAAAGTCGCTCTTGCCTGGTGTATCTTCAAAATGTGGCACCCGTAGATTCAGCAACTCGGCGAATCATCTTTCACGTCGATATGGACGCATTCTTTGTCTCCGTGGAAGAGCTGTTCAATCCTGCGCTGAAAGGCAAGGCCGTAGTAGTGGGCGGGCAGCGCGACGAGCGGGGCGTGGTGTCGGCTGCATCGTATGAAGCCCGCAAGTTCGGCGTGCATTCAGCTATGCCATTAAGGACGGCGGCCAAGCAGTGCCCGCAGGCGATTTTTGTCGACGGCCACATGGAGCTTTACCAGGAATATTCGCAAAAGGCTCGCGAGGTGCTGCATGATTTTTCTCCCGCAGTGGAGATGGCTTCCATCGACGAGGCTTATCTGGACATGACGGGCACGGAGCGGCTGCATGGGCCGCCGTTGCTCTCCGCGCACAAGCTCCATCAGCAGATGAAAGAGCGCACCGGGCTGAACTGTTCCATCGGCATTGGCAGTTCGAGGCTGATGGCCAAAATCAGTTCAGATAAAGCCAAGCCCAACGGCGTCCTTTATGTGTTGGCTGGGCAGGAGCAGAGTTTCCTTGCACCGCTGGATGTCGGAAAAATTCCAGGTGTCGGCAAAGTTACCAAGGCACGGCTGAATGATATCGGCATCGTTTACATTGGCGATTTGCTGAAAGTAGAAGAGCGAGTCCTGGAAGAAAATTTCGGCAAATGGGGTCCGACGCTGGCCGGCAAAGCGCGTGGTGAAGATGCAGGCGCATGGTTTGAGGGTGAAGTGGGCGAAGAGTGGCAGGCAAAATCCATTAGCCATGAACATACTTTTGACCGCGATACAGCCGATCTTGGCAAGCTTGAGCCCACGCTGGCCCACTTGTCGGAGAAAGTAGGCCGCAGGCTGCGCGAGCAGAACTTCATCGCCCGAACGCTGCAACTCAAGCTGCGCTATTCAGACTTCACCACCATCACGCGCGCGCATTCGCTTTCCAGCCCAACGCAGATGGATACGGAAATCTTTTCGGCCATCATGAAATTGTTCCACGCTAACTGGGAACCTCGACGCGCGGTACGGCTGCTGGGGGTGCAATCCTCAAACTTTGAAGACCTGCCGGCACAGATGGACTTGCTGGAAGGCGATCGCCGGGACAAATGGGCTCGAGCCCTTTCCGCCACGGACCGACTGCGCGATAAATACGGCGACTCCGCAATCTTTCTGGCCAAAACCATGGGCGGCAGCTTTCGTGAGCGAGTGCATGAGAATCCCGCGGAGAAGCCAGGGAAGAAGAAACCTTAATCCTTTTACAGACCCGCTACTCTGGTGACAGTCTTTCCTCGAAAATAAAATTTGAAAAACGTAATTCTTAAGCTTTCTTATAGAAAAACACGCTGAAAAGGCTTAAAGTCTCTGCTGATATCGCCATCAATGCAAGTGCCAACTCGTCAGCCCCAGTTTCCGGGGCCTCTGACAGGGAGTAGTAGGGCATGTCTGCAGCGTTCGAATCCTGTGTTGTCTTCGCCGTAATGAGCATTATGGTGGTGCTGTTCGCGTGGATTTATCTGCGCTACCGCCAAGCCAGGACCAGACTATGGCTGCTGGGGTGGATTGCGGTTCTAATTCACTTCAGCGCTCCCCCTCTGAGCCATCTTTCACCACTTTTACTTCGCGTGCAGGGTTGGATCAAGATCGCCACGCTGCTTGTGGCTGGCGCTTTTTTTCTAATGTCCGTTTCTGAGGTTTTCGCCACTCGACGCCGGCGCATGGCCTTCCTGGTTGCAATCAGCCTGGCTTCCCTGGTGTATGTCACGGCGTTACTTACGGGCGTCCAGCAGAAATGGGTTTTCATCGGGTTGCTGCTTGCAAGCGCGTTGTTTGCCCTCTTTCAAGCTATACAGTTCTACGGATTGCGCAATCCTTATCTAATCGTTCTGTTTCCGCTGCTGCCCTATGCGGGATGGGTCATCTGGCGGGCAAAGTCCGGCGACTTCTGGCAAGGGCTATTCTTCTACATGTTTGGATTCTTTGCCGTGACCGGAGTGGCTTATTACCGCCATTTCCGGCGCTTTACTCCCGGCGTCATCTTTACGGCGATCTCGTTTTTGGCCTGGGGCTGTGTTCCTCCGATTGGCAACGCTTTGCATGCCCATCATATTGGCCCTGGCGAGGGCAGTTTCTTCTGGGACTTGCCCAAGTTTTTCGTGGCTTTCGGCATGATTCTGACCCTGCTCGAAAATCAGACTCAAGTGGCAAACACCGTGGCGCGCCAGTTTGAGGTGCTGTTCGACAACAACCTTGCTGCCCTCTATGTTTCCACTCCGGAAGGCAAGCTACTGAATTGCAATAGCGCTTTTCTCAAAATGTACGGATTCCAATCCAAAGAAGAGGCGTTTGAGTGTTCAGCGGTGTTCCTCTATTCCTACCCGGAGGAGCGTGAGCAATTCCTGGTTGATCTGGGCCGCCAAGGACGGGTCTTGAACTACGAATGCAAGCAACGGCGGCAAGATGGCACCATCTTCTGGATCCTGGAGCGCGCCACCATTGTCACGGACCCGGACGGCAATACCTTCATTGAAGGGACTGCCATCGATATTACCGAACGAAAGCAGAGCGAGATTGCGCTGAAGCAATCAGAGGAAAGGTTTGCCACTGTTTTTCGCCAGAGTCCGGTGGGATGCGGCATCGTGTCTTTGGATGGCGTCTTTCTCAACGTGAACGAGAATTTGCTGCACATGCTGGCCCTGCCGGCGGAGAAGGTCATCGGCAGATCGGGGGTTGAATTAGGCCTCTGGGAATCGCAAAGCCACCGCGACGAGTTCTACCAGCGGCTCCGGGCGGACGGGGCGATACAAAATATGGAAATCAGATTCAAGGACGCGAATGGAGTTGACCATATTGGCCTGTACTTCGCTACCCTGGTGCGCATTGGCGACAAGGAATGCATCTTTGGCATGCAGCTTGACCAGACGGAACAGCGGGCGCTGGAAGCAAAATTTCTCCAGGCGCAAAAAATGGACGCCCTCGGCCGCCTGGCCGGAGGCGTTGCGCACGACTTTAATAATCTCCTGGGCGTGATTGGGGGTTATGCCGAGTTGCTGGAATCCAAGCTGGAAGACGCGGAGGGACTGCGCCGCTATTGCAGCAAGATCATTGACACCACACAGCGTGCCAGCGGCCTTACCCGGCAACTGCTCACTTTCAGCCGCAAGGAAATCGTGCGCCCTGAACCGCTGCAAACCGGAGAAGCGCTTCAGGAACTTACCGCCATTCTTCCCCGGCTAATTGGAGAGCACATTGAACTCTCCGTCGACCTGCGCGCCACCGGGACCGTGGTGATTGACAAAACACACTTCGAACAGATCATCTTCAACATCATTATTAATTCGCGTGACGCAATGCCGGCAGGCGGCCAGATATTTATGGCCACGGAAGACGTGCAGCGCCCGGTGCTCTCTTCCTCGGGCAATATCACCTTTGCCCAGTACGTGGCCATACGCATTCGCGATACCGGGATTGGCATGGATGAAGAGACGCGCTTGCATGCCTTTGAGCCTTTCTATACGACGAAAGAGATTGGGCGCGGCACAGGACTGGGGCTTGCCACCGTGTATGGCATCGTGCAGCAATGCCACGGTGAGATCGCTATTGAGTCCATTCCGCGAAAGGGAACCCAGGTCGACATTCTGTTGCCAGTCACGGTCTCTGATGCTGCCGATGCGAGCGAAGCCAGTCCACGGGAAATGACAAGGGGCCACGGCAGTGTCCTGCTGGTAGAAGACGAACTGGATTTACGCAACGTTAACGCCGAATTCCTGACTGCGCTGGGCTATTCCGTTACATGTGCCAGCAGCGGTCCGGAGGCGCTGGATCTTGTCACCGCAGCCGGCCAGATTGATCTGGTCATTACGGATGTGGTCATGCCAAAAATGAGCGGTCGCGAATTTGCAGACCAGTTGCTGCAACTCAGGCCGAACACCCGGCTTCTTTATGTTTCCGGCTATACCGATGACATCGTGCTGCAAAACGGCATTTCCAAACAAGGCATGTTTTTTCTTCAGAAACCGTATTCCCTGAAGGACCTTGCAAGCAAAGTCCAGACCCTGATGGCAACTCCCGTGCGCACCTGAGGCTCTCTTTTTGCAAGAAACTTCAGCAGTACGATTTTAT
>DATBVH010000162.1:0-3372 GCA_036515395.1 Candidatus Angelobacter sp. | reverse complement strand
ATGAGAACCGCGCGAACCAGCGTGATCCGCACGGCTATCTCGGTCACGGTTGGGGATTTGCGTGGCCCAACGATTGCCGCATCATTTATAACCGGGCTTCGGCACGTCCTGATGGTAAGCCCTGGAGCGAGAAGAAGAAGCTGATCTGGTGGGACGAAACAAAACGCGAATGGACGGGACTCGACACTCCCGACTTTACGAAAACAACTCCGCCCGATGCAAAAGCCGATCTTGAACACGGACACGGCGTCGAGGCGCTGGGCGGTGCAGGGCCATTTACTTTGCATCCGGATGGCGTTGGCTGGCTGTATGTCCCCAGCGGATTGAAAGATGGTCCGCTGCCAACGCATTATGAGCCGCTGGAAAGCGTGGTCACAAACCCGCTCTATCCAGAGCACAACACCAATCCAGCGGCAGACAAAAAAGAGAGCGCGGACAATCCGTACGGACACGAACAGGATAAACGCTTCCCTTACATACTGAGCACCTATCGGCTTACAGAGCATCATACAAGCGGCGCAATGAGCCGCTATCTGCCGCATCTCGCGGAGTTGCAACCGGAATTGTTTGCCGAGATATCCCCGCAACTTGCGGCAGAGATCGGCGTTGAAAACGGCGACTATATGGTGATCACAACAATGCGTGGAATTGTGGAGGCGCGGGCGCTGATCACTGAACGCAATAAGCCACTGATCATCGATGGCGAGATGAAAAATACAATCTGCCTGCCCTACCAGTTTGGATACAAAGGCGTGATCACCAGCGACGTGCCAAACGATCTTTTGGCAATTTCTGAAGAGCCAAACGTACGCATCATGGAAACCAAGGCCCTGGTGTGCCACGCGCGCAAGGGACGCCTGCCGCGAGGCAAGCAGGCGCTGGACGTCTTGAACGCAGATCTGCGGAGGGCGGCATGAGCACAACAGCGTTCCTTACCGATTCAACTTTGTGCATCGGCTGTAAAGCATGCGAGGTCGCGTGCAAAGAATGGAACCAACTCGGCGCAGACGGCTACGAGTGGAGCGGTTTTTCTTATGACAACACCATGGCCGTTGGGCATTCAACTTGGCGGCACGTGAAGTTCGTTGAGAATACGCCGGAGATCGGCCTGGGCGGAAATGCGGCAGAGCAGTTGCCGGCGTGGGGCTTCTCTTCTGACGTGTGCAAACACTGCGAAGTAGCAGGTTGCCTGGAAGCGTGTCCCACCGGCGCGATTGTGCGCATGGACTTTGGCGCAGTTTACATCCAGCCGGACATCTGCAACGGCTGCGCCTATTGCGTTGTTAGCTGTCCTTTTGGCGTGGTGGAAAAGAACGATGATGACGGCCGGGCGTTCAAGTGTACCTTCTGCTCTGACCGGCAGAGCGCAGGCTTGCAGCCAGCTTGCGCCAAGGCATGCCCAACGGAATCGATCAAGTTTGGGCCTCTTGAAGATTTGCGACGTGAGGCCGATGAACGACTGAAAGTGCTGGAAGCGCGCAGCGTGAATGATGCGGTGATTTACGATCCCGTGGATACGAGCGTGAAAGGCATTCACGCGATGTTTCTGCTGCGTGGAGATCCGCGAGCTTACAATCTGCCGCCGAATCCTGAGGTTCCGACAACATATTTGAAAAAAGGATGGCAGTCTGCCGCTGTGGCCGCCGGGGCCATGCTGGGCGCGACACTGCTCGCCTTCCTTGGAGGCAAGCGATGAGCCGAGTTCCCTTGCCCGAACTTCCTGGACGTATACCGGATTCACAAAGTGAGCTGCGGCTGGCCAAGATCCGCCGCGAAGCTGCAGAAAAAGGCACGGTATCTGCGCAGGGTATTGTGCCTGCGGGCGCACCATTCCCCAGAGCCACGCCAGAGACCGGATATTACGGCGTGCCGCTGCTGAAAGAACCGCAATGGAAACCGGAGGTGCCAATCTATTTCTTTGTCGGCGGCGCAGCCGGGGCATCTGCGGTCATCGCAAACGCCGCAAGCTGGTTGAGTGACGATCGTGAACTGGTGCGCAATGCGCGCTGGATCGCTGCCGGCGGAGGCGCTCTGTCTTCAGCATTGTTGATCAAAGATCTAGGCATGCCATCGCGATTTTTGAACATGCTGCGCGTCTTCAAACCGCAAAGTCCCATGAGCATGGGCGCGTGGACGCTCTCAGCCTTCTCCAGTTTTTCCGCGGCATCGGCGTTTGCGAATTTAGCGCAGCAGAAGCTCGGCAGGTCACTTCCTATAACAATCATTCAGAATGCCGCAAGCGCGCTGGCTGCTGCCACTGGGCTAGTCATGGCGAGCTATACCGGGGTGCTGATCGGGGCGACCGTGATTCCAGTGTGGAACCAGAATGTTGGCACGCTGCCTCTTCATTTTGCAGCGTCTGGAGTGAACTCTGCGGTTTCGGCCCTGGAATTGTTGGGTTCTGAGAACAGCTGTGCGCTCAACTTGCTGGGCATGAGCGCTTCAGCTTATGAGATCTATGAAGGCTTTGAATTGGAAACCAAGCGCGACCGCGTGAATGAGCCTCTACACAAAGGCTGGAGCGGCGCAATTGTGCGGGCAGGAGGAGTTCTCTCCGGGCCGGTGCCCATGGGGTTGCGAATCGCCTATGCAGTCACAGGGAATGTAAAGCTACGCCGCGCGGCGGCATGGTCGAGCATTGCCGGATCATTGCTCACGCGCTTTGGCTGGGTACAGGCAGGCAAAGCTTCCGCACGAGACCACCGCGTCGCTTTGGAACTGCCGGAAGACACAAAAGAGGTCAGGAAGACCAGCCATCAGATCGCGTTGCAAAAGCCGGCCTAGCAATGTGGAATCAATTGGACGACATCGACATCGAAAAGAAAGATTGGTGTGTCTTTGGCTAACGCTGAGGATTTCTTGGAACGCAGGTATGGCTGAGATACTGCTCGGCGTCCTGGCACAGCATCTGGCATTTATGGCAGCGAATAGGGCCCTTGACAACAACTTTGGGACGGGAAGCCGGAGGGGTGTTCACATTGGGTGGTGTCATCCTTCCAAGCTACGCGCTTAGAGGCAGTGCTGCAACATGAATCTACATGGCCGTGATATTTAAGGGTTTTCGAAGGGGGCAGGACAGGCGATTGCGGGCGTGATTTGAGGCCGTCGGTATGATTGTTTGGGTTTCCCGGCCATGTGGTATACTAAGACTTCCCGTTAAGTGATTCACCAACGGTTAGCGAGCCGGTCCAGCCTCAAAGCGACAACCCACCTCACAAATACCAGTCAATCTTCTTCAGCAGGAATATCAAAAAACAAAGGAACAACTACAAATGGAACAAGGAATTGTGAAGTGGTTTAACGACGCAAAAGGATTTGGATTTATTACCCGGAACAGCGGCGATGGAGACGTGTTTGTGCACTTCTCCGCGA
>DATBVH010000161.1:0-5134 GCA_036515395.1 Candidatus Angelobacter sp. | reverse complement strand
TTCGTTGGTCTTGCCTTGATGACTCTGAGCGAATCCGAGATCGAACCATGCCTGGGGATTTTCTGACTGAGTGACGATGAGCGCACGCAGCTTTTCTTCAGCCTGCGGGTACTGCTGCTTTTGTAGAAGCGATTCGGCGTCTTTGAGCGCGTCTGCGGCGCGTTCTTCAGCTGCGGCCTGCGGATTCGGTTTGTGAGCGGGGCGCGTTTGAGCGAGCGCGGGCAGAACGAGGCTTGCCAGCAACGCAGCGGCGATAACTTTAGTGATGCCCATTGGATCCAGAGTTCTCGTTCTTTAAGATGCGCGCCAGCCACTTTCCGGTGTGTGATTTTGCAGATTTTGCCACGGTTTCCGGCGGTCCAGCCACGACGACCTGCCCGCCCCGGCCACCACCTTCAGGGCCTAGATCGATGACCCAATCGGCAACTTTAATGACATCCATATTATGTTCAATGCAGAGCACGGAACCGCCGGCGTCAATCAGCTTGCGGAAGGCGGCGAGAAGCTTGCTGACGTCGTCAAAATGGAGGCCGGTGGTTGGCTCGTCAAAAATATAGAGCGCGCCTTTGCCGGCGCGAGCCCGCTTGCGCTGCTCTTTTTCTTCCGGCGTGGCAGGATCAAAGCCCTGCGCGCGCCCGGTGGGAACAAGATGCGCCGCCAGCTTCATGCGCTGCGCTTCACCACCGCTCAGCGTTGTGGCCGATTGTCCCAGACGCAGATAGCCGAGTCCAACTTCTTCCAGCACACGCAGCTTGTCAGTGATCTTGGGATGGCCGGCAAAATAATGCAGCGCTTCGCGCACCGTGAGGCTCAGCACCTCATGAATGTTTTTTCCTTTATAGCGGACGTCGAGAATCTGCGGCTTGTAGCGCGTGCCTTTGCAATCTTCACAAATGAGTTCGACATCGGCGAGAAACTGCATCTCCACGGTCACGGTGCCGTCGCCTTGGCACGTCTCACATCGGCCGCCCGGGATATTGAAACTGAAGTGGCCAGCGCCGTATCCATGCTTGTGCGCCTCCGCAACAGACGCAAACACTTCGCGGATGGCGTCAAACGCCTTGATATAAGTCACTGGATTACTGCGGGGAGTCCGGCCAATGGGACTTTGATCAACTAAAATTATATCGGCAATGTATTGGCCGCCGGTGACGCGCTTAAATCCGCTTGCGGCCGGTCCGACGCCAGCCGTGATGCCTTTTTCCGCGGCCAGCGCCTGATACAAAACGTCATGCACCAGCGTCGACTTTCCTGAGCCCGACACGCCCGTAATCGCCACCAGCATGCCGAGCGGAATTTCCAGACTGATGTTTTTCAGATTGTGTGCGCGCGCTCCTTCAATGCGTATCATGGGCACGCCAGGTGTTCGACGATTCTGCGGAATCTGTATCCGCAGCTCCTGGTTGAGGTATCTGCCCGTGAGCGACTGCGGCATTCCTTTGATTTGTTCGTACGTCGCCGACGCCATCACTTTGCCGCCATTCTCGCCCGCGCCGGGCCCGAGATCCAGGATCAAATCTGCTGCGCGCATGACTTCAGGATCGTGTTCCACTACCAGAATCGTGTTGCCCAGATTTCTCAGCTCATGCAGGATCGTCACCAGCCTCGCGGTGTCTCTGCTATGCAGCCCAATCGACGGCTCATCCAAAACGTATAGTGCCCCCACCAGCCGCGATCCGAGAAAGGTTGCCAGTTGAATCCTCTGTGCTTCGCCGCCACTCAGCGTTGACGCCAGGCGATCCAGCGTCAGATATTCCAGGCCAACATCGTTCAGGAATTTCAAGCGCTCCTGAATCTGCTCCAGAATTTTTCCTGCAATCCCCTTCTTTTCCGCCGACAGCTTCAGCGTCTTAAAAAATTCCGCTGCGGCTTCCACCGTCAACTGCGTCAGCTCGCGGATGTTCCTGCCATCAATCTTCACTTGCAGCGCGTCAGCGCGCAGCCTGCCTCCGCCGCACTCCGGACACACCGCATACCCGCGATACCTGCTCAAAAACACGCGCACATGCAGCTTATATTTCTTGCGTTCCAGCGCCGCAAAAAATCCCTGTATGCCCGGGTACTTGCCTTCGCCTTCCATCACCAACTGCTGCTGTTCCGCGCTCAAGTCCTGCCACGGCACATCAAACGGCACGCCACTCTGCCGCGCAAACTTCCGCAACTCCGCCTGATACGGCCGATACTTCGGCTTGGTAAACGGCTCAATCGCGCCTTCACTCAGCGTCTTGGTCACGTCCGGAATCACCAGGTTCAAATCAAAATCAATCGTGTTGCCAAATCCCTGGCACCGCGGGCACGCGCCAAAAGGATTGTTAAAAGAAAACAGCGGCGGCTCCGGCTCTTCATATTTAATTTGGCACGTCTTGCATTCGAAGCGATGACTGAATCGCCACTGCTGCGGTGTCTCGCCTTCTCTCTGCGTAGTCTCGACTTTCAGCGCTTCGGCTTCTCGATGTCCCTCTGCCTCGCGGTTTGCACTTTCCTCTGCCACCGCCTCAGTTTCTCGACGCGCAGCAGCCTCGCGGTTCGCCAGCTCGTCGCGAAGCGCCGAAGGCACGCGGAGCGCTAATTGAAAGATCGTCTCTCCCGCTTCTCTATATCCCGTCTCCAGCGCATCCACAATTCTTGTCCGCTGATCTGCCGCCACCACAATGCGATCAATCAGCACATACACCGGCTGCGCAAAATCGATATCCAGCAATGACTCCGGCGTCGCAAACTCAAAGATCTGTCCATTCTGGAAGAGCCGGCCAAAACCTTTTTTGCGCAGATCAAACAAACGTTCCTTCAGCGCGTTCACCGTTGTCTCAGAAATCACAGCAGCTTTTGCCGACTTGCGTCCACGCGTTTTCTTTTCTGGCTTCGCTGCAGGTGGCGCAACCGCCAGCACAGGGAAGAACACATTCAGCCGCGTGCCTTCTGGCAATCCAAGAATGGTCTGCGCCACTTCGTCGACGGTATCTTTCTTTACTTCCTGTCCGCAGTTTCGGCAAAACGTGCGGCCCACGCGCGCATAGAGCAACCGCAGGTAGTCATAAATCTCCGTGGCCGTGGCCACCGTTGACCGCGGATTGCGCGTCGTATTCTTCTGCCTTATGGCAATCGCCGGCGCAATGCCATCAATCAGGTCAACGTCGGGCTTCTCAATGCGCTCCAAAAACTGCCGCGCATACGCCGAGAGCGACTCAACATAGCGCCGCTGTCCTTCGGCATAAATCGTGTCAAATGCCAGGGAACTCTTGCCGCTGCCGGAAACGCCCGTCACCACCGTGAGCTGATTATGAGGAATATCAAAATCAATGTTCTTGAGATTGTGTACCCGCGCTCCGCGCACAACAATGCTTTCGCTCTCCGCGATCTTTACCTTTTCCGATGTGTGTTCAGATACAGCCATGGTTACCCGTGTTTCTTCGATCTTCCAGCCTATTCGTTGCCCAGACAGCCTCGCCCAAAGGGCATAGCCGCAGGCGATTCTGGCGAGTGAGGCGGAATCCTTTATTGTAATTGGTTTTTACTTTTGACACTTCCGGCGATTCTGGCAATCTCCCTTTGTCCGTGTTAATCAGTGGTTAGGTGTGTTTCTTCTCTGTATCTCCGTGCCGGCGTGGTATCCGCGTCGATCTTAAAGGTCGTCGTGGACCAAGCGACGTGTTTAGAAATCCTACGCAGCAGCGGAGCCGGTCCCTCACCACTTCGGCTCACTCGAGGCTCGCCGTCTGGATTCGGGATAGCAGGTCGAGGTTTTCGATTCGGGACGGAAAGTCGAGTGGGATGCAGCTTCCTTCATGACCCGCCGAAGGAGAAACGATCTTGCATCTTCGCATCGTTTCATGCTGACAAACTGCCGACACCGACTACAACGTCCACACAACGGCCTGCCGTTCCGAGAGCTGAACATCATTGCTGCTGAATTCTTCGCATAGCTCATGTGAGGCCGAGGAATCGGCTCCGCTGCTCTCAAGGCGAGTACAATCTGGAGCGAACGCATGAAGACCTACTGGGTTTACATCATGTCGAATAAGTCGCGCTGGCTGTATACGGGATTCTCCAGCGCGCTGCCGTACCGTGTATTCCAGCACAAGAACAAACTCTATCCCAACAGTTTCACAGCACGATATGAATTCGACATGCTTGTCTGGTGTGAACCTTTTGGGAACGTCATCCGCGCAAGGATGCGAGAGGTCGAGCTAAAGGGCTGGCGGCGGGAAAAGAAGCTAAAACTGATTCTGGCGGAAAACCCTGACTGGGCTGATTTGAGCCGCGAGTGGGAAGAAGATCCAGGCTGGAAGCTTGAACCGGAAGCTTTGATCAGGCTCAAGCGGAAAACCCTGTAATCCTAAGCTTCTTAATCCCCAAAGATCAGCGGAGCCGTTCCCTCACCGCTTCGGCTCACCAAGGCTCGCCTTCGGGATTCGGGATGGCAGGTCGAGAGGGGTAAACCTTCGATTCCGAATAGTGTGTCGCGGAGGATGGTTTCGGCTCAGAACGATATGTCGAGGAGAAACGATCTTGCATCCCCGCATCATTTCGCGCTGACAAACTGCCGACGCCGACTACAACGCCCACACAACGACATGGCCGGGTGGCCCACCTTCCCGCTTTTTCTATAACTCACAATACCGTGGGTGCCCCATCCTTTGCCGCTTTTGCAAAGGGTGGGATTCCACACCGTTCGCCGTATGCAGATCCTAGTCCCGCGCGCAGCATCGCGGAGCGCGGATAGATTTCGCGAATTGGGCGGGCGGTCCATTATTCCCGCTCTTCAAAAGCGCCAACAAAACGCCCGTTATTCCGCATCCAAAATAGGTACGCTCACCCCTAAGGATTTCTCTTTACATGAACCGCCGTAAATCAAGTTCTTCCATCTCTGGAAGAACTCGTCTGATCAACCTCTCCCGCATCCCGGGAATCTTGCTGCTTTGGACTTTGCTTGCCACCATGAACGTGACTGCTTACGCGCAGGACGTTGAGCACGCTTGCAACGTTTCTGGATTCGCTCACGAGACGTGGAATGAGACAACGCAATTCGGGCACGGCCTGAAAGCAATGCCACGCGGTGTGTTTCGGCCTGGAAATCTGCTATGGGAACTTCCGGTACTGGCGGCGACTGGCGTAATGATCGCTAAAGTCGATC
>DATBVH010000160.1:0-3205 GCA_036515395.1 Candidatus Angelobacter sp. | reverse complement strand
AGCCGGCCGGTTTTGAGATCGACCCCTTTCGAGCTCGTGATGTACGCGAAAGGCGTTGCGCTCAGCACCTCACCGCTCGCGCGATCGAGCACGTAGACGTAGCCGTTGCGATCGGGATGGACGAGGACTTTGCGCGCCTGCCCTTTGAGCTCGATATCGATCAGGACGTTTTCGTTGATCCCGTCATGGTCGAAGAGATCGTGCGGGCTCATCTGGTAGAACCAGCGCGCTTCGCCGGTATCGGGATTGCGCGCGAATATGCCGGACGCAAACTGATTGCGGCCGGGCCGGGCCTCTGCATCCCATGGGCCAGGATTCGCCGTGCCGTAATAGATCAAGTTGAGCTCTGGGTCGTAAGAAATCCATCCCCACACTCCAGCGCCGCCTATCTTCCACGCGTCCGGCGGCCAGCTCTTCACGCCCAGGTCTTGACCGCGATCTTGCGAGTAAAACGGCTTGAATTTGGGTCCGATCAGCACATCCTTGTCTGGTCCGGCGGCGTATGCACGCCACGCGATCTTCCCCGTCTTTGCGTCAAGCGCAGTTAACCATCCGCGTACACCGAACTCGCCACCGCTGTTTCCGACCAGGACTTTGCCTTTGACCACCAGCGGAGCCATGGTCATGCTCTCGCCCTTATTGATGTCACCGACGCGCGTCTTCCAGATTTCCTTGCCGGAGTTGGCATCAACGGCGACAGTCTGGTTATCGAGAGTGTTGTAGTAGATCTTGCCCTCGAAATAAGACGCACCGCGATTCACCACATCACAGCACGCGACACCTTGCGAAGCTGGCGTCGGCGCGGGCTGGTACACCCACTTCATCGGCGCACCCGGTTTCGTTAGATCAAGCGCATACAGATTATTTGGAAAGGGCGTCACGATGTACATCGTGTTATTCACGACCAGCGGCGCGGCTTCGTGGCCGCGTGTCATCCCAGTTGAGAACGTAAACGCCAGCTTTAGATCTTTCGCGTTTCCGGTATTGATCTGATCGAGAGCACTGTATCGAGTGCTGGCATAGTCCTTTGCAGGCCGAATCCATTGCCCATCGTCGCTTTCGAGCTTGCCTTGATAGGGACGGGGTTGATAGTTCTTCTCGGTCTCCGGCTGAAGCATGGGGCCGATCTGGCCGACGCTCGAACACACAAAACAGAGTTGCAGAATTGTCGTGAGAAGGGCGGCAGACCAAGGGTCCCGAAACGGAGCCGGCCTGCTTGGGCGGGTCAAACTGTTTTGCCTAGCTAACCAAAGCATCTTGAACTTACCTTGCCTAGTCAACCAAAGCATTGAAAAGACAGCCCTGTGATGCGGGAACTAAATGGAGAGTTGGAAGGGACTGCTGCCAACCTGCGACACCGCCGAGGGCGATCGTTCGTCCAAAGCCAATCGCCTCTACTATTTCGGAGTTTTGCCCTCAGTGGCATCTGGCCCATGCGGGCTACTGGCTTCTTGCTTCGCGGCGACGATATCCAGCTGCACCGTTACGTCATTGCCGGCAACCATTCCACCGTTATCCAGCACCTTGTTATAGTTGATGCCCCAATTCTGGCGGTTGATTGTGAAGGTCGCGGAAAATCCGATACGCAACCTCCCCATGTTGTCCTTAATCTTGCGGTTATAAACAAAGGGGACTCGTACCTCGTGAGTCACGCCATGCAGGCTCAGGTTTCCTACGAGTACGAAATCAGCGCCGCTCTTCTCCACACGCTGGCTAGAGAACGACATCTCTGGATATTTTGCGACATCCAGAAACATTGGGCTGCGGAGATCCTGGTCTCGACGCTCATTATCGGTGTCAACACTCGCTGTCTCGACGGTGAATGCTACTGCGGAATTTCGTAGGTTGCCCTCGTCAAACTTTATAGTTCCTGAGAATTTCTTGAATCGTCCACGAACTTCGCTAACTACGATGTGTTTGACAGAAAAAGAAACACTGGAATCTTTAGGGTCAACGTCGTAGGTTTGCAGCTCAACTGCGCGGCCTATTGTTCCCAAAGAAAGAACCAGGACGGCAACACGCACAAGGGCTCGTGAATACATAACTTGCCGTCCTTTATATCTCAACTCAGTTCTGCATTCAGGAACATGCGAAGCTGCAACAGATATTGCTGAGTCAGGGCCGTCGCCTGAGTTCCTCAGGATAGCGCGCTTAAATCTAGTCGCTCTGCCGGAGTGGTATTCGCGTCGAAATTCCTCTCCATGATTTCCAATGCCTTAACCTGATCTTCTTCGGTTAAAGCCGCGACACAATCGGAGGGGACAAACAATCCGAAATCTCGGATATGTACATCGCCTGCGGTAATCATCACACACGCATTGGTAGTGATCCCTGCCAGAATCACGTTTTTCGCCCCGATATATTCGAGCAAGGTATCGAGCGGAGTTGCGTAAAAGGCTGAATGCTTAGGTTTTAGAACGACATAATCCTGCTGCTCAGGCAGGAGTACCTCGACCATGCTGCGGCCGGGAGCATCCGGGCGTAAACAATGTCGCACCACTTCGGAGAAGTCCGAACGCCATTTTCCGAAATTATCATTGACGTAAATAGTCGGAATTCCGGCTTGCTTGCATCGCTCTTTAAGCCTTGCAATGCACCTCGACAACTTCTGAGACTCTCGCACAACTTTTTCATTCTGCGGGAAATTCAGATCATTGATTACGTCCACCAGGAGCAGCACTGTTTCCGACCGGTCGGGTGCATTTCCGTGCAAATCCTCTGCACTGCGATCCCCTGAGCGCATTGCCGATTGTGTGGTCATTACATCACCGCGCTGTCCTGCTGAATGTTGATGCGAAGAGTCGACCAGCAGTTTGTTCCGGCTCAGCTCCGCATTGTCCCACATTGACGAATGGCCAACTTCGAGGAGCTCTGGATCCGCGTTGTTTGGAAAGGAATATCGAAGAGGATAGCGGCAACAAGTTGGATTTGGTCCGCATCCTACCTGCGCTTTAGGAGGTAAAAGGTTGCGATCTAACATTTTGCAGAAAGTAAAAAGGCTGATGCCAGGAGGCCATATGGAGACGGGTCACGAATTTTTTGTGCACGGATTGAACGACATGATGGATGCGGAGCGTCAATTGCTTGAGGCACTCGAGGAAAATGCAAACGATTCCTCACGTGGCGACTTGAAGAAGGCATTCGAACAGCACCGAAAAGAAACTGAAGGCCAGATCGAGCGGCTTGAGCAATGCTTCGAACTTCT
>DATBVH010000159.1:0-17059 GCA_036515395.1 Candidatus Angelobacter sp. | reverse complement strand
ATTCGGTTGGATTGCTTACTACCTGGTACAGGTAGTAAAAGGCTGCATAGATTGTTACCCAGAAAATCTGCACGCGGCCAGCGCTTGCATAGGTGTCAAAGCCGCCTTCAGGATTGCGAATATCGCCGTCGAACAAGTTGTCGAGAACGATCTCACCCGTCACGATCTTCCAAAAGACAACTACAGCCAGGCCTCCGATTAGAACCAGGCCTTCCCAAGACACCAATGTAGAAAGAGACGGCATTCGCACTGCGATCCCTCTTTCCGGAGCCCTGCGCTAGAGGAAGTGAGAAGAACTCTCCACTCAAGCCATAACGCAGGTTCAAACCGAACCCCGTACGGTTAATACAACGAAAACTAGTCCCAAATCCCTTTATGTCCAATGCGAGAGTTACGCGAGTATACACCTCAAGTCAAGGGGGACGTTCAGTGCGCGAACCCGCTATCGGGCGCAGCTCAATACCAATTACCAAGTACTCATTCCTACCTTACTCGCATACAATAGAAGCAATTCTGCACCTGCCTGAGAACAAAATAGGGCTCTTGCTCGGGAGGTCCTGCCAAACTGCGATGGTTGCAAAGATCAAGCTCCGCCTGCGTTCGATCCTGCTGCTGTGCTTTGTCTTTCAGTACTGCGGCGCAGCGGGCCTTTCCGCACTGCCGTGGCAGGCGGCTGTTGCGACAACCGGCCAATTACAACTCACAGTAACGGACCAGAATGGCCAGCCCCTGGCCATGGTGATTGTGCTGGCGCAACAGAATGACAAAGCCGTGGCACAGGAACGGACAACGTCCTCAGGAAATGCGCAACTGCGGCTGGCGCCGGGGACATACAAGATCCTGGTGCAAAAGCAAGGCTTCTATACCACGGCGGTAGCCAAGCTGGAAATTGTTGCCGGCCAAACAATGCCGGTAGAGGTAAAGCTGCAGCCGGTGCGCGAGTACAAGGAAGAAATAGAGGTTACGGCGCAGGCTTCACCAATTGATCCGCAGGAAACCAGCAGCGCGCAGGCGATCACTGCAACTGACATTTCGAATATTCCGTATCCCACCACGCGCGATTATCGCGGCGTGCTGGCTTATATTCCGGGCGTTGTGCGCGATAGCGGGAACCAGATTCACATTGCCGGAGCAAGCACGCAGGAAATACAGGATTACCTGGATGGTTTTGAAGTAAGCCAACCGGCGGGCGGAGCGCTTTCTGTCCGCATGAACCCGGATTCATTGCGCAAGATTGACGTACGCAGCAGTCGCTATTCAGCACAGTTCGGCAAAGGATCGGGCGGGCTGGTGGATCTGCAGGTGCAGGACGGAGACAACCGCTTTCGCATTAACGCCACGGATTTTTTCCCGACGTTCCAAAACGTGAAGGGCTTTCAACTCAACAATTGGACGCCGCGAGGATATTTTTCCGGGCCGCTGATCAAAGATAAATTGTGGTTCGACATATCGCATGAAGGCGAGGTGGACTACAACATCATCAAAGAGCTGCCTGCGGGCGCGGACACAAATCGTTTGTGGCGCACTGCTGACCTGGGCCGTCTGCGCATGAACCTAACGCCCGGAAACGTGCTGACGGCAAGCGCGGTGTTGAATCTGCAGGATTCACAAAACTCGGGAATCTCAGCTTTTGATCCTGTTTCGGTCTCACTGCACAACCACAATTATCTTTATCTGCTGGGATTGAAAGACCAGATTACTTTAGCGAAAGATACGTTGTTCGAATTTGGTGGGGCATTCCATCGCAACAAAGCGTCGTCGCTTCCGCTGGGAGACCTGCCTTACGTGCTGGGGCCGACAGGGCGCTCAGGAAACTACTGGATCAGAAACGAAAATATTTCCACGCGCACGCAGGGCTTTGCCAACTTGTATCTGCGTCCGTGGAAGCTGGCGGGCACGCACCAGTTTACGGTTGGCGGACGTGCAGACCGCGTGCTCTACCACGCCAATATCGATCGCGGAACGGTGCAATTTGTCGATGAGAATAGCGCGGTGCTGCGGCAAATCACATTTTCCAACGCGCCGCCATTCAGTTTGAGTACGCTGGAGTCAAGCGCCTACATCCAGGACCGATGGACGCCGATGCAGCGCGTCATCATTGAAGAAGGAGGCCGCTGGGACCACGATAGCTACCTGGGCCGCAATTTCTTTTCACCCCGCGTTGCGGGCACAGTGTTGATCAGCGCTGCCAGCGAAACCAAGTTCAGCGCGGGGATTGGAATTTATTTTGACCGGTCAAACCTGGCGCTGGCGGCCAATGGATCACAGGGCACACGGACAGATGAATTCTTTGCTCCGGTGCCAGCGCTGTTTACGCCGACTTTTACCGTCGACCCAAGGCTGCTTACGCTACCACGCTATAACAACTGGAGCGCGGCACTGGAGCGACGCCTGCCGGGGAAAGTTTATGCGCGACTGGAATACCTGAGCCGGCATGGCGCGCATGGATGGGCCTTTGCCAGCCAGCCGGGAAACAACTTTCTGTTGCTGAGCGACAAGAAAGACCGGTATGACGGCGCGCAATTGGTCCTGCGAAAAGAATTGAAGCGCGGCTACCCGGCGCTGATTTCTTATACGCGCTCACGCGCAACTTCAAACCAGACAGTGGACTTTGCCATTGACGCGTTGCTGGTGGGAAACCAGGTGGGCGGAGTGCTGCCGTGGGATTCGCCAAATCAGCTACAAACGTGGGGAAGTTATCCGTTGCCGTGGAAGCTCAAGAAATTTGATATGGCATGGTCAAGCATATGGCGGTCAGGATTCAGCTTTGTGACGATCGACCAGCTTGGGCAAATCGTTTCTGGGCCAGGGCAATTCCGCTTTCCCGATTTCTTTACGCTGAATGCAACTGTGGAAAGGAAGTTCGCGTTTCACGGCTATCGCTGGGCGGCGCGAATTGGCGTGGACAACATCCTGAACCGCGAAAATCCTACAGTGGTTGATAACGACGTAAATTCACCCACGTTCTTGACGTTCTTTGGCACCGACCATCGCACGTTTAATGGAAGGATCAGGTTTTTGGGGAAAAAGTAGATGGGGATTGCCAAAACCGCCGAGCTTGCCGAAATTGAAGATCAAAAACCTCACCGCTGATAACACTGATTACACGGATTTTCACGGATAAGACGGTGACTTTATTTCTTGCCTGATTTAAGACGATGGCGTCTTGTCATCGGCGTCCTCTGTTTGCGGAGTAACTGTCATAGATGCGCATGTTCCGTCGTGAATTAGGCGACGGCCCAAAGCGTCTCTAAAATTGTTTCTAAAAAATATCCAGATCGCGGGCTGAGGCTGCCGGCCCTTTGAATCCAGCCTTGCGAATTTCAAGGATCAGCACTCCACCTACAAATATCCTCATCCTTCGGCCGGAATAGCTGGTGGTAAAGCACGAGCTGTTTTGCCTTCGACGCAGTTGCGATTTCGGCGAGCTCAGTTGTGGATGTATGGAAGGTGGAATGGTATTTCTGCCATGCGGGCGTGCGCTCCTGGAACCACGCGGTGGAATACACCTCATGCACCAGGTAATCGCAACCATTACACGCGGTCACAATCGCCTGGGTGGGAGCGGTATCACCGGAAATCACGATGCTGCGGTCTGCCGTGTCAAAGCGGTATCCATAAGAAAAGTCCCAGGTGCCGTGTGCGACAGCGAAGGCAGTCACTGTGACATTGGCGTCTTTGTAGACGATTCCCGGATGAATCTCATGCGCGTTGATGTGATATGCGTTGGCGTTTCCGTGCTCCAGACCGTGAACGCGAATGTCCACGTCTTTCACATAGGCCGCCTGGATGTGACGTGCCATCGCGGCGATACCCGGCGGGCCGTATAGTTCCAGTGCTCCGGGACGGCCTTCCACGGCAGGAGTGAGATAGAGATCAGAAAGGCCGGCAGTGTGGTCAGAATGCAGATGCGTGGCAAATACGACTTTCAGATTTTTTGGGGTGAGTGCTGGAACCTTGAGCGCGGCAGAGGCGGCGCGGCGTACTACGCCAGGACCAAAGTCGACGAGGTAAGCGGAGCCGTTCACCACCACGGCGACCGCCGGTCCGGAACGGTCAGGATTGATGATGGGCGTCCCGGTGCCGAGAATGACGAGCTGGGTCTTTGTGGACTGAGCGAGAGCGGTTGACGCGCAGAGGATGAGAGTTGCAGCGAATTTGAGAGAACTGAATTTCATGAGTCTGAAGAGTTTAATCATCCCTGCAATGGCTTGGCCAGAAGGATCGAGATTTTGTAGAACTCCCTGATGCTGCATTTACGGTTGACATATTCTCGGGGTCCTTCGACGCGCGCATGCTCCCTTCGGTCGCATTCGCTTGCTCAGGATGACAGATCTGAGGTGCTCACGTGCAGCACCCGCATTTTCACTCTTTACGCATTCATGTTTACAGCAATTTGAATTCTGGTTCTGGCGTGGCTTCCAGCAGCGTGCGGGTGTATTCGTGCTGAGGACGCGAGGTGATTTGTTCGGCGGGGCCGATCTCGACGATTTCTCCGCGACGCATAACGGCGATGCGGTCACAGAGATAACGCACCACCGGCATGGAATGGGAAATGAAGAGATAGGTAAGGCCGAAGTCGCGCTGAAGTTTTTTGAGCAGGTTCACGATTTGCGCGCCGACGCTGACATCGAGCGCGGATACGGGTTCGTCACAGACAACGAATTTAGGCCGCAGCACCAGGGCGCGGGCAATGCCAATGCGCTGGCGCTGTCCGCCGGAAAATTCATGGGGGTAGCGGCGGAGCGCGGATTCGTCGAGGCCGACGGCGCGCATGATGTCGATGGCTGCCTGGTGCAGATTGGCGTTGGTTGAAGCCGCAGGGGATTGATTGTCGTTTACAGCGGCTGCCCCATGAATCACCAGCGGCTCGGTGACAATCTCTTCCACGCGCATGCGCGGGTTCAGCGAGGCGAAAGGGTCCTGAAAGATGATCTGCATATCGCGACGGAGACGGCGAAGTTGGCTGCCGCCGGCTGCGAGCACGTCCTGGCCATTGAAGGTAATGGCCCCGGAGGTGGGCTCAATGAGCCGGAGAATCATGCGTCCCAGGGTAGTCTTGCCGCAGCCGGATTCGCCGACCAGGCCAAGCGTTTCACCCTGAGAGATATCCAAGGAGGCGCCATTCACGGCACGGACCTCGCGTTTGGTCTTGCCGAACATACCTTCGTCAGTGTGGTACACCTTGACGAGGTCGCGGATGGAGAGCAGGGGCATCAAAGGCAAATCTACCACGGAGGCGCGGAAACACGGAGAAACACAGGTCATCCTTAATCCGATTTGGCGCAAGGGACGGGGGGCAAGATCGTTCTTTGGAAGGACAATCGGAAGGAATCAGGGAAGTTCGGCCCCAAGGGGATTAAGGCTTTTTGAATCAGCTTTAGGGCATAAGTGAGCAGCTCAGCGTGCTAGAATTTGAATACCCTTCGGCCCAATGAGAAGATTCTATTGATTGAACTAGCGCCTTCCATATTGTCGGCGGATTTTGCCCACCTGGGCGACCAGATCCAGGCGGTGGCAGAAGGCGGCGCCACCGTGCTGCACGTGGATGTTATGGACGGTCATTTTGTGCCGAATATTACGATTGGGCCTCCGGTGGTTGCCAGCTTAAGGAAGGTAACGAACCTGCCGCTGGACTGCCATTTGATGATCGAGAACCCTGACCAGTACATTCCGGCGTTTGTGGATGCGGGAGCGGACTGGATTTCTGTCCATCAGGAAGCCTGCGTACACCTGAACCGGACGATTGAGCTGATCCGCAGCCATGGGGCGAATCCGGGAGTGGTAATCAATCCAGCAACGCCGGTCGGGACGCTGGAAGAAGTGCTCGACATGGTGCATCACGTCCTAGTGATGTCAGTGAATCCGGGGTTTGGCGGACAGAAATTTATTCCTTCGTCGCTGGAGAAGGTACGCAAGCTGGCGCTGATGCGCACGGCGCGCAACGCGAATTTCAGGATCGAGATTGACGGCGGCATGGCGCCCGACACGATTGGCCAGGCCGTTCGGGTAGGAGTCGAGGTTCTGGTTGCGGGCAACGCGGTGTTCGGCCACGGCAATCCCAGAGAGAACACGCAGCGCCTGCTGAAATTGGCGACCGAAGCTACTCTGCAAAGAGTTTGACGTGACCTGAAAGTATGGCGTGCAAAGACAAGCGCCACGGCCGTAAAAAGAGCCGATAGTTAGCCGACAAGACCCTTTAGTCGATAAGAAGCGCTAGTTTGTAAGAAATCGTTATTGTAAGGCGCTGTTTTTAAAACCAGGTTCGTAAGATCGTAGTTCCCGAAAAAAGTTGTTCCTGCAGAGCAGGTCCTTAGAATTTTGAGGTAGGTAAATGGTTAGAAAATTTTTTGTTTCAGCCGTGTTGGCCGGCGCAGTGCTGGCCTCAAGCGGATGCCATCACAAAGTCCAGAACCCGCTGGCCAACATTGATTCCAAGCAGCCGGATAAAACCTTGTTTGACCGCTCGATGGATTCGATGAAGAAAGCGCATTATCAGGAAGCCAGGACGCTGTTGGAGACGCTGATCAACACGTATCCTGATTCCGAGTACATAGCGCGGGCCAAGCTGGCGCTGGGCGACGCCTGGTACAACGAAGGCGGCAAAGCGGCGTGGCAACAGGCGGAATCGGAATACAAAGATTTCCAGACGTTTTTCCCCAACCTGCCGGAAGCTTCAGAGGCGCAGTTGAAGATTGCGTCCATGCATTATCGCGAAATGGAAAAGCCGGACCGCGATTACGCGGAAGCGCAACGCGCGTCCGATGAGTACAAGCAGCTCATTCAACAATATCCTGACAGCCCGCTGGTGCCGCAGGCAAAGCAGAAATTGCGCGAGGTGCAGGAGATTCTGGCGGAGCGGCAGTATCGCATTGCGCACTTCTATTATCTGCGCGATAACCTGGCGGCATCGCAGGCGCGGCTGCAATCGCTTACAGAGTCTTATCCGCTCTACTCACAATCCGATGAAGCGCTGTATGAGCTAGGCATGCTGTATGAAAAGGAAGCTGCCAGCATGAAGAAGCAGAAAGTCCCGGAAGCGCAAAGAGAAAAGATGGTCGCCCAGTTTGAAAAAAAGGCGATTGAGGCTTATTCAAAGATCATCACGCGCTATCCGGCAACGGACCGTGTGGGAGATGCCAAGAGGCGGCTGGAAGCCCTGAAATCCCCAATCCCCGTGCCTACGGCGGAAGCACTGGCAGAGAGCAAGGCGGAAGAGTCAAGCCGCGAGAAGCAGAAGCTGGTAGCCAGGTTGAGCGGAAATTTCAAGAAGCATCCAAACGTTGCGGCATCCACCAAGGTGGGCGAGCCAAACCTGCAAGAGGAAACGGTCACGAGCGCACCTGCGTTAGTAAATGACTTAACCAGGCAAATTAACGGCATTCCGGCAAGCAACAGCATTGGCGTGCAAGCCGTTGGTACAGGAACAGGAACACCGGGCGCAAATGAAAAGGCGCCGGGCACCTCTGATACCACCCCAACAGACGGTACAGCGCCTAAACCAGCTCCGCCACAGGTAAACGAGATACAGAAGGCGGCTCCCGTAACGCAGCCAGGCAGCCAGACGACAACAACGACGGACGGTCAGAATTCCGCAGACAGCAATTCTGCAGATAAAAAGGCGCCATCGGCTGATCCCAAGCAGGAATCCAGCAGCAAGAAAAAAGAGAAAAAGGGACTGCGGAAGCTGATTCCGTTTTAAGCAATCGAAGTTTTGAGTGATCCAGCCGCCAGCGGGGGAACCCGCTGGGGCTAGCACTTTTGGAATGCGCAGAATGCATGCTTCTGTAGGTTCTTAGGTAGTGTTCTGATTGACTTCAACGGTAATTATCAGTAAGTTAGCCCTGTTTCCCGCCTCAATGGGATGCGCTGGCGCGCGATTTTGGGGCTTTCTGGCATTGCCAGCAAGCTCAGCTATCACGAAATTGATGCGTGCTGGTTTGCGCCGCAGCTTGAGTAAGTAAAGGTGTTTTTACGTGTCTTTAAGAATTCTATTTGCCGATGACAGCATGACTGCCCAGAACATGGGCAAGAAAATCCTCTCCGATGCGGGCTACGACGTTGTGGCTGTCAGCAACGGGGCGGCTGCCGTAAAGAAAATTGCGGAGCAAAAGCCCGACATTATCATCCTTGACGTTTACATGCCGGGATATTCCGGGCTGGAAGTCTGCGAAAAAGTCCGTGGCTCACTGGAGACGATGAAAATCCCGGTGCTGCTGACGGTCGGCAAAATGGAGCCGTACAAGCCGGAAGACGCCAACCGCGTAAAAGCGGACGGCGTTATCATTAAGCCGTTTGAGGCCAGCGATCTTTTGGCCATCATGAAGAAGTTTGAAGATCGCATTGGGCAAATGCCGCCCCCGCCAATCGTGGCACAGACTGTCCGCCAGGAAAGCCAGTACGAGGTAGAGACAAGTGCCGCGCAGGAGCACATAGAACATCATTCACCCGGCAAAGGCAGCATGCAGCCCATGGTGGAAGTTCCAGACCACATGGCTGGCGCAGCCGCATTTAATGACATGCTGGGTTCGGATTCATCGATTGCGCCGCAGCATTTTGGGGTGAGCAGCCCGTCGGCAGCTTTTGAGACTTCAGTGATTGTGCCTGCCCCGCCGATTCCTACTGCGGAATATGAGCTGCCGGTTTCGTGGAAAGCGGAAGAAACGCCTGAGTCTGTCGCTGCTGCGTCAGCTCATGCTGAACATGAGATCGTGGCTACTCCGGTAGAAGCCGCGCCGGAACCGGTAGCCGACAAAGAGCCCGAGACTGTAGCAATAGAACCGCTTGCGGATGCAGAAGCTTCTCCGATTGCGGCGGAAGTCAGCGAGCCTTCGGCTGATGGCGATGCGGCGGCGCATTCCCATCCGCAATTTATTCCTGTTTACACAGAGCCGGAACCACACGCAGCCTCTTATGAAGTGATGCCGACGGCTGCGCCTCCTACCGGTGAAATAGAGATCCCACGCGAACCGGAGTTGCAGGAAACAGCGGATGAAACGACGCGGGCCACCGTGGCTGATCATATTGAGCCTGGATTGCTGTCGACTCTTGAATCAGTGCCGGAAGTGGCACGGAAAGCTGTTACCCAAGAACATTCTTCGGCTGGCGATGGTTCAAACGTCGTGGCAGTGGAACCTTTTTCGGCGTCAAACATGGAAGTTGCGGCTGCCCAGAGCGATCTATCGCCGCTGCCTGCTACGGGAGCAACGGGCGAAGTAAGCGATGCGGATTTTGAAGCGCGTGTAGCAGCCGCGATGGCCGCTTATAGCCATGTCACAGCGCCCGTTGAGACGCAAGAACCACCGGTAGCTTCGTCAGCAGAAGTTTCACAGCCGCAGGCAGTCCATGCGGCACAGGCTGCCGAACCGGCGCCGATGGAAGAAGCAGTGCCATCATTTGAATATAATCCGCCAGTGCGAACGCCCGAGCCGGTTGAAATCGCGCCTGCCATGGCTGAAAGCGCTGCGGAGGCAGCTTCCGCTAGCTCGCCTTCCTCTTTCGCAACACCCTCTTCGACTGTGCATCATGTTGGGTCCGATGTCCATGAAGTTGTTACCGCCGCCGGCGTGGAAGCTGCCGCGGCAACGGCAACAACGGAAACCGGAGCTGATCACCATAACATTGCCCAGGCAGTGCACAGAGTCATGGAGCGCCTGAAGCCGGAGCTGGTGGAAGAAATCATGCGCGAGCTGAGGTCAAGGAAATAACCCAAAAGCTTTGTTGCTGAAAGCGGCGCTGCTGGCGTCGCTTTTTGCTTTTAATACGTATTCCGCCATGCTGGGTTGCCTCAATCCGGCAGCTCTGGCGCAATTCTTCCCACAACGGCGCGTCACGGCATTGAATCTAACTGCACAGACCAGATTGTCAGGCAAGAACGGCGAGCTGAAGGGGGAAAAGATTTATGCGGAGCATTTTAAGATGTTGGGCGGTCGCAGTGACGGTCGTGATTGGATTGGGGATTGCGTCCAATGCACAGTCGAACCCACCAGGTTCCTATCAACAAACATGCAGGAACATTGATTTCCATGATGACGTCCTGGTGGCTAATTGCCAGGATTCAACAGGGCACTGGCAAAGCGCTCAATTGCGCGATGTGCAAGGCTGCCGCAGCGACATCATTAACGACGACGGCGCTTTGCGGTGCAGCAGAAGCGGTGGTGTGAACGGCGGCGTTGCAGCGGGGCTTCCCGGCGGTTCTTACACGCAGTCCTGCCAGGATGTGCATGCAAGCGGCGACGACCTGCACGCTCGCTGCCCAACTTCCAACGGTGACTGGAAAGATACCAAGCTGGATGACTACAACAAATGCCGTGGCGAAATTGTGAATGATAACGGCAAACTGCGCTGCGTTACAGGCGTTTATGGCGGACCGGGCGCGCCTGTCGGGGCGTATCAAGGTGGTTATGGCGCGCCTGCCGGCGGATTTAGCGGGCCTTACACGCAAAACTGCAAGGACATCAAGAGCCACGGCGACGATCTTGAAGCACGTTGCAAGACCGTAAACGGCGATTGGAACCATACCAAGCTGGACGATTACCGGAAATGTAAGGGACAAATTATCAATGACAATGGCAATCTGAAGTGCGTGGCTGCCGTCGGACGAGTAGGTTACCCGGGAAACTATCAGGGAAACTGGCCGGCCGGTTCTTACACCCAGTCATGCGATAGCATCCACATTGATGGAGATGATCTGAAGGCGCATTGCCAAACCAGGGACGGTGGCGCACGTGACACCAAGCTGGATGACTTCCAAAAGTGCAAGAGCGATATCGTCAATGACGATGGCAAGCTGCACTGCGAAAGGTAGTCGGTAAATCCGAATACGCAGATCGAATGACAGAAGGGGATGCCTCAGGAGGCGTCCCTTTTTCTTAAACGGTTATTCACGTTTTTCGTTTTCATTTTCGCGTATTTCATCTGCCCAGCGGTCCTGAAACTTACGCCGAGAGCGGCGACCTTTTCCCGATTCTACTCACCCCAATTCTTACTCAGCGGGTGCAAGTCCGAGATTCAGCGTCATGCCATTCACGCGACCACAACCTTGGTGAGAGCGCTTTATCTGGGTGCGCCAACTCGTATTCAGCAATAATCCGGTCGTATTCGGCCAAAGCTTTGCCGCGGTCATTGTCACCGAATATCTCTCCAGTTCCACGCCCGGCCTCAATCTTTGCGCCGAGCCTCTGAGCGGCCTTCCGGACCGCTGCATCGGAAGTTCCTTCCGGCAGAAAGACCAGCACTCGATGATCATCCAGAAGTGTGCGGTAAGGGACACCGGTCTGATCCAACCCGCGTTCCATTCGTACACGTGAAATCTTTTGCGGAACGTGCAGCAGAACCATCTCAGCCGGCTTCGACGGTGAAGCGCTGGCTTCCTCCGGGATGAACACAACCACGAACTTCTGGTGGGCAAAGCGGCCCAGCAGCGCCATTGCATAACGCATATCCTGGAGTGATACCGGGGCTTTGACCACCACGGAATTCTCCGCGCCGCTTACTCCCAGGCTGCCCTGTTCGTGGACTTCGCCGATCGCTTTCTCTACCGAGCCGCGTGACGCCAGAGCGCAGACAATGCGGTCGGCCACCGCCACGAAGTTTGTTTCCTCGAAAGATGCAAGAGAGATTTTCGCATCGGCATAGCTCATCGAGTCCCTGGTGTTGGGCGAGCCCAGGCCCACTGCCATCTGTTGTCCCACAGCCGGCGCGAGCAAAACCACCACGCTCATCAGACTGCGCGCAAACATTCTTTCGATCATTCGTTCTATCATGGCCATGGCAAGATCATACCTGCGGAGGCGGCACATTTCGTGATCCTGCCCCACTAGAGATTTACCATTGAAATAACGGGACGGAACCTGCACCTCCTGACCGTTGCAGCACGCGAGCGCCCTCTCAGCACGAGCGTTTATGCTGTTTAGCCTCGCCACGCAAGCTCAGCTACGATTTAAATACTATCCTCCAGCCTTCCGGTTGCTCACATCCGCACTGCGCCTGTAATATCGAGAATTAGCTTCTTACGGCGCACATGTCTCACGAACTCCCAAAAACTTATGATCCCAGCGCCATTGAGGTGCGCTGGGCGGAATATTGGGTCGCGGAAAAGCTCTTTTCCGTTGAGACGCCGAAGCCTGGCTCGCCGGAGGCTGCCAAGCCTATCTTCACCATGCTGCTGCCGCCGCCCAATGTAACTGGTCGCCTGCACATGGGCCACATGCTCAACCAGACGGAGATGGACATCATCACGCGCTGGCAGCGCATGCGCGGCTTTACCGCGCTCTGGTTGCCCGGTACCGACCATGCCGGCATCGCCACGCAGATGATGGTGGAGCGCCAACTTGCCACGGAAGGCAAGAGCCGGCAGGCATTGGGCCGAGATGCGTTTCTGCAACGCGTCTGGGAGTGGAAAAAGCTTTATGGCGGCGCTATTCAGGCGCAGATGAAGCGGCTGGGCGCGTCCGTGGACTGGGACCGCGAATACTTCACCATGGATGAGAACCTTTCTCGCGCCGTGATTGAGTGCTTCGTTCGCCTGCATGAGCAGGGATTGATTTACCGCGGCAAGTATATTGTGAACTGGTGCCCGCGCTGCATGACGGCGATCTCTGATCTGGAAGTGGTGCATGAGGATTTTGCGGGCAAGCTGTATGAATTTCGTTATCCGCTGGCCGACGATCCAAAGCAGTTCGTAACCATCGCCACCACTCGGCCGGAAACTATGCTGGGCGATACAGCGGTAGCCGTGAATCCGAAAGACGAGCGGTATAAAAAGCTTGTCGGCAAGAAGCTGCGCCTGCCGCTGATGGACCGCGAAATCCCCATCATCGCCGATGACTTCGCCGATCCGCAATTCGGCAGCGGCGCGGTGAAAGTCACGCCTGCGCACGATCCCAATGACTTTGCCATTGGCTTGCGCCACAATCTGCCGCAGATCAATGTAATGGACGACCAGGCGCGAATCAACGAGAATGGCGGACCGTACAAAGGGCTGGATCGTTACGAGGCGCGGGAGAAAATCCTGCGCGATCTGGAAGAGCTGGGCCTGCTGGCTGGCATCAAGGACCACACCTTAGCCATCGGCAAGTGCGACCGCTGCAAGACCATCGTGGAGCCAAGGCTTTCCACGCAGTGGTTTATCAAGATTCAGCCATTGGCCGATCGCGCCATTCAAGCCGTGGAAAAAGGCGAGATCAAATTCACGCCGGAGAATTATGCCAAGACTTATTTTGAGTGGATGCGCAACATCCATGACTGGTGCATCTCGCGCCAGCTTTGGTGGGGACACCGTATTCCAGCGTGGCATTGCCAGGGTTGTTCACACATCACGGTCGCGCGCTCTGCTCCTGCAACGTGTGAAAAATGCGCCGGCAACACGCTCACACAGGATAATGACGTTCTGGACACATGGTTCTCTTCTGGTCTGCTGCCCTTCACTGTCTTCGGCTGGCCGGAAAAAACGCGCGATCTTGACGTTTTTTATCCCACCACGCTGCTGATTACCGGCTTTGACATCCTGTTTTTCTGGGTGGCGCGCATGATTATGCTGGGCTGCCATTTCATGGCCGATCACAAGCAGGGAAGCGTGCCATTCCAGAACGTTTATATTCACGCCCTGGTGCGCGACGCCGACCGCCAGAAGATGTCCAAGACCAAGGGCAACGTGATTGATCCTATTGAGGTCACGGAAAAATACGGTACAGACGCGGTTCGATTCACGCTGGCATCCATGGCTTCGCCCGGGACTGATATTGCGTTCTCTGAAAGCCGCACGGACGGCTACCGCGCTTTTGCCAACAAGATCTGGAACGCCGCGCGCTTCATGTTCATGAATCTGGACCGCGTTGAAGGAGCCAGCCTGACCGGAGGCGCAAAACCGGAACAGCTCAGCAAGCTGGAAAACCGATGGATTTATTCGCGCTTCCATCGTGTTGCCGGGCAGGTGAACCAGAGCCTTGCCGACTATCGTTTTGACGAGGCCGCCAACACCATCTACAAGTTTTTCTGGGGCGAGTTCTGTGACTGGTATCTGGAAATCATCAAACCCGCGCTAGCCGGTGCGCCAGAAGAAGCTCGCAGCGCTGTGGCGTTTCTGGGCGATTTGTTTGAAGGATCGTTGCGCCTGCTTTCTCCGTTCATGCCCTTCATTACTGAAGAAGTCTGGCATGCGATGTATGAAGGCAAGCCGCCAGCAAAATCCATTGCGTTGGCGCGGTACCCTGAACTGGACCAGCGCTGGCTCAGTGATCAAGCGGAAGAGCAGATGTTGGTGCTGCAGGACCTGATCGAAAAAGTCCGCAACATGCGCGCGGAAATGAAAGTCGAGCCCAAGGTAAAGACTCCGGTAAAAATCCACGCTTCCGCCGATGTGACAAAGCTGGTAACTGAAAATCGCGGCATGGTGGAGCGGCTGGCCAGCGTCGATGGGATCGAGTTTGTGAATGAGTCTCTTGCACAGACGGCTGGCGCGCGCACCACGCCTAAGTTTGAAGCCGCGCTGGTGTACGAGCAGAAAGTTGACGTCGCCGCCGAGCGTGAGCGCCTGAACAAGGAACTCAAGAAGCACGAAGGGCAATTGGCCAACACATCGCGCCAGCTAGCGAATGAGCAGTTTTTGTCCAAAGCTCCTGCACATGTAGTGGAGGGGTTGCGCAAACAGGAAGCCGAACTCAAGCTTTTGATCGAGAAGATCAAAAAGGGGTTGGACAACTTAGGTTAAGCTGTTAATGGAAGAATATGGATTGGCATAGCAGAAGACTAAGCGCAATTTTGGAGCACGCGCTGCTTGAGGACCGGGCGACGAGCGATGCCACGTCGCGCGCCTGCATTGACGCGCAGCAGGGCGCCACAGCGACCATCCTGGCCAAGCAGGATTGCATTCTGGCGGGCGTGGGTGCCACCGCGCGCATCCTGGAAATATACGAGCACCTGGACCGCAACGTGATCGGCCATTCGGAAGTCATCAGCCATGGTGAAATCTTCGATGGCGTCCGGCTGCATAAAGGGCAGGCCATTGCCGTGGTGCGGCACAATGCGCGGGCATTACTCTCCTGTGAGCGTGTGATTCTGAACGTGCTGCAGCGCTTGTGCGGCATTGCCACTACCACGCGCAAATATGTGGATGCAATCCATGGAACGAAGGCACGAATCCTGGATACGCGCAAAACGGCTCCGGGGCTGCGCGTACTGGATAAGTATGCGGTCCGTTGCGGCGGCGGCCAGAACCATCGGCTGGATCTTTCTGACGGAGTGCTGATAAAAAACAACCATATTGCGTTGGCTGGAGGCGTAGCTGTGGCATTGCAGAAAGCGCTGCGTAACCGCCGCGAAGAGCAGCCCATCGAAATCGAAGTGCGTTCACTGGCTGAACTGGATGAAGCCCTGGCCAATGGCGCTGAAAGCATCCTGCTGGACAATATGAAGGTGGAAGACGTTCGCCAGGCAGTGCAGCGCGTGGCCGGACATTCGCGCCACATTCCCGTTGAAGCTTCAGGCGGCATTCGATTGGAAAACGTCCGCGAGTATGCTGACACCGGCGTCGATTACATTTCAGTCGGCGCGCTCACGCATTCGCCGCAGGCCGTTGACCTGAGCATGAGGATCGTTCCTGCCTAATAGCTGGATTTGAGCGAATGCTCGTTCCGAGGCTGATGCCGCGGATCGGAAGCTTTTCGGCTTCCGCACACGAAATCCCTCGATCTATTTGGAGGGAACTTACAGCAATATCAACAAGATAGAACTGGCGTGGGAGTTCGCGGCAGAGATTCGGTATGATAGGCAAGCTCTTAACTCACGAAAAGTAAGTCTGAAAAAGGAGAACTTTCTGCTCTATGCGTAAAATCATGGGATTGTTGTTGGCGGTAGTCGCCGTTTGCGGTTCTGCTCTGGCCGCGGATGAATACAAAATTGACCCCAACCATTCGTCGGCAAACTTTGCTGTAACTCACCTGATGGTCAGCACCGTGAATGGCCGATTCACCGCGTTTGAGGGAAAGATCCTTTATGACGATAAGGACGTAACTAAGTCTTCTGTCAACGTCGCCATTAAAACAGCCAGCATCAACACAGATAACACTTCTCGCGACAACGATCTGCGCTCTGCCGGCTTTTTTGACGCTGAGAAATTTCCCGAGATCACCTTCCAGAGCAAATCCATAGAAAAAAAGGGCAATGACTATGTGGCCCACGGCACGCTCACCATCAAGGGCGTGGCTAAAGATGTGGACCTGCCCTTTGAACTGAAAGGCCCTGCGGACGCCGGCAAGATGGGAAAAGTGTTGGGCGCGCACGCCACCTTGACTGTCAATCGCCAGGACTATGGCGTTTCGAAGGGTGGGGGTATGGTCGGCAATGACGTAAAAATAGACCTCAACGTTGAAGCTCACATGGCTCCGCCGGCTGCAGGGAAATAAATACCGTGACGAACGCGGAGTATCTATTGCCGGAACTGCTCGCACCTTTGGTGCGCAATACCATCTTTTCCGGCAATATTCATCATTGTGTCCAGGCCGACTCCACCAACTCAATCGCGTTGCGTGGAGCGGCGCTGGCTGGCCAGCATCCTGACGACACTCCGGAAGGCGCAGTTTTTCTGGCTGAAGAACAGACCGCCGGGCGCGGACGTAGCGCCCACTCCTGGCACTCTGAACGCGGTACCGGCATTTATTGTTCATTCCTGTTGCGTCCGCCCATGACTCCGTCAGAAGCACTGTGGCTTTCACTCATTGCAGGCGTAGCGGTGCAGGACGCGGTAAGGGAAACAAGCGGTTTGGCCGCCGATATTCGCTGGCCCAATGACCTGCTAATTAACGACAAGAAATTTGCCGGCATCCTGACGGAGATGAGTTCTGAAGGAAACAGATTGCATCATGCCGTGATCGGCATTGGCGTGAATGTAAACCAAAAAAGTTTTCCCGATGACCTGAATGGATCAGCCACCTCAATGTGTATCCAGGGTGGCAAAGAATATTCGCGCAAGGATGTGGCGGCGGCGCTGATCCGCGCGCTCGACCGCGAATATCGTGCATTGCTTCGCGCCATGAGCAGCCCCATCCGTACTCCGGCGCTG
>DATBVH010000158.1:0-4639 GCA_036515395.1 Candidatus Angelobacter sp. | reverse complement strand
CCATCTTCCTGGCTGACGCGGCCCTTCTGTGGACTCTGCTGGTCCAGGCAAAAAAACTGGGCATCACCTGGAAGTCTTCTGTAGCAGAGATTGCCATTGGCTTTGTGTTGTACCTCACTGTGCAGTCCACCACGCGGTTCGTGGCAAGCATTTACACCGATCCCATGCTGCGGAGCATCTCCAGTGAAGTAGGGCAGTTTGCCTTCCTTATAGCCGTGCTGGGCTGGATATGGACAATCACTCACCGCGATCCTCTGGATACACCGCTGTCATCTGAGGCTGTGGCCAGAATCCAGCAGCCGCATGAAGAAGACGAGAGCGTGACCAAGGAGCGCATTTTTGCCGCCGTGGGCATCAAAGTGAACAAGCCGGAAGAGAAATTGGAAGATCCTGCCAAACAGGAATGTGGCGCCCACTCAACGTTTTAATTCCTCACCTAATTTTTGCTCAGCTCGGACCAGTTTGAGGACTCTCTCTAGGATCTTGGATTCTGCCTTTCCATTCGCCGCCGCGCCCTGTCCAATATTTCCAGGCTGAGTGGAACGTTGCTCCCACATAAAAAACTGCCGCCAAAGGGAGGGCCAATGCCCACAAAGGATTGAGACGGTAAAGTCGCAGCACGGGCACATAGCTGATGATCATGAGCAGCCATGCGACGCCGCCAAGAGCGGCAGGCGCAATGCGATGTGCCGCGAAGACGAGCGCAGGCGGAAGCAGGTATGTGACTGCCATTCCTCCTATCGATAAAAACAACAAGACATTGGAGTGGCGCAGCTGGTTGAATGCGCTGCGGGAAATCATGCGTCCAATCCCAGAAAAACCTTCGTAGGGGCGGATGCTGCGCGTCGTGACAGAAGCGCCAAGCCATAATCGTCCGCCAGAGCGCTTGACGTGCGCGGCGAGTGCGCAGTCATCGATAACTTCCTGCCGGATGGCGGCGATGCCGCCTGCTTTTTCCAGTGCAGCGGGCCGGATGAGAATGCACCCACCGGCGGCTCCGGCGTCATGGCGGCGTGGGTTGGCGATCCATGCGGGCGGATACAGCTTGAAGAAAAAATAGACGAACGCTGGGACCAATAGTTTCTCCGCCACGGACTGGCAGTGGAGCTTCACCATGAATGAAGCCATGTCATACCGTCCCGCCTGGGCAATGGAAACAAGTGCGGCGACACCATCAGGCGCGTGCTCAATATCAGCGTCAGTAAACAGAAAGAAGTCTGGCGCAGTTTTGCGGGCCTGCTCGATTCCCTGCTGCATCGCCCACAACTTGCCCGACCAGCCGGATGGAAGAGGAAGTCCAGGAACAACCGTAAGATTTTGCGCTTGTCCCACAGCAATAGCGGCTGCAAGCGCCGCCTGCGCAGTGCCGTCCGTGCTGGCGTCATCGACCAGAAAAATATGGATTCTCTGGTCGTCCGTTTGTTGCAGGAGCGAACGGACCGCACGATCAACAACGTCGGCTTCATCTCTGGCCGGAATGATCACGGCAATGGAAAGCGCGCTTGCCTTTACGTCCGCTGGTACGGCAGGATGGATGCGCCAGAAACCGCCGCGCCCGAGCATGAGATATGCCCATATCAAAAGGCTGAGAAGTCCGGCAGCAATGAGCATTTCCGTTATTGTACGGCCCGGCGGATTGGCAAAGCATGGCCTTCATTTCTGGCGGCGCAAGGCATCCCGGCAATCGTCCGGCAACTCACACTCTGGAGCGATTAGCAGGCGTGCAGAGAAAGCGCAGGGTAAATGGCGGTCGAAAACCAAACAATCAAAGACGCGGCAAGCGAAGGAACCGCATTGGAGCGGTACGTGAACGTACACATGGGCAATTTTATCCATGTGTTCCTGACCCTGCTGGCGGTGCTGGTCATGGCAGCGGCAAGCATTGCGCTCGTCCAAATCGTCCGCTATGGGTTTCCGCAGTTGTGGCACGTGGCCGATGAATATGCCACGCTGCATGACCTCTTGCAGAAGATACTTTTGCTGGCAATTGCCGGAGAATTGGGACTGCTGCTTCTGTTCCATCGCGCCACGGCTGCGGTGGAAGTTGTGATGTTCGTCATCGCCCGGCGCATGGTGGCAACCGACGTTACGGCCTTCGACCTGCTGATGGGTTCAGCCGCGCTCTCCGCGCTGTTGGTGGTGCGCTTTTATTTCTTGCCGGGAAAGCCGAAGTAGGACCGGCAAGTTAACGGCCTTTGCGATGGTGGGCATCTGAATTATCCAGAAACTGCGAAGGTGTGACGCCGAGCGCACGACTGATTTTTTCGATAGTACGCAACGTGGCGTTTTGCGGCGTGTTCTTCAGGCGCGCCAGCGAACCGATGGAAATGCCGAGCTTTTTCGCGAAGGCACGATGTGTCTGCTCGCCCTGCGATTCCCGAATTTTCCGTTGAACGGTCTTTGCGGTATCCATTTCTCACTTGCACATTTAGCCTTTGCGATGGTGTATGTCGCCGTCATCCAGAAGTTGTGAAGGCGTAACGTGCAAGGCGCGGCTGATCTTCGCAAGGGTCAATAGAGTCATGTTTTCAGGAGCAGTGGTCAGGCGGGCAACAAGTCCAACGGAAATGCCTAACTTTCTGGCAAAGGCGCGTTGAGTCAATTCGCCTTGGGCCTCGCGCAGCTTCCGATGCACAGTTTTGGCTACGTCCATTCCCTTGCAGATTTAGCAGAAATGTTGCTCAAAATATTGAGCAATTGTGATAGGGTGTCTTAATGCGCGAAGCAGCGATAAAAAAGAAAGCCAGCCGAGACATATCGAAACAGTCCCGTACAAAATCTGCGCAAAAGGCGCGACGCACTAGGGCGCAACGTAAAACGCGCCAAGTACGTTTGGTGGAATTTCCGCAAGTCAAGGGCCGGACGGTCGATATGGTGGAACTGAGCCTCGACTCCGATTTTCAATGCGTCTCCATACGCTTTAAGGACAAAACCGACCTGACCGTAGTGATTGATACGGCATTGACGTTCCAAGCCCAATATTCCGAGTGGAAAGCCGGGGAGCAGAAGGTTCTCAAGCGCTGGCCGGCGGTTCGCAGCCACGGGATGTGAACGATGGTTCGCGCTCCGTTACGCTGCGCGCGGATCTCCACCCCGGGCCTGCGGCAGCGAGGAAAGATCGTTTATTTAGCTGGAGCGGCACGAATAAATTCGTGCCCTGACACTTGTGTCGCATGTGGATGTACCCTGACTGCCTAACATTTAACAAACTTTGGGCCGCACACCGTGGGCTAAACCTGGTCGCACCTAACGGCGCTACCATCTGCACGGGGGCGATCTCTGTCCGCAAAGATCACAGCGCTTGAGAAGCCGGCAGCACCGCCCCATTTCCTGAACCTTTCGATATTCGCCGCAGCTCGCGAATGGTTTGATAAGCGTGAATAATCGCTACGATACAAATGCCGGCGATAGTACACAGGATGCCATGCAAGCACCTGGTTCAACATAATGAGAGCTTGAGTATGTTGCGAGTCTAAACTCGTGTTCCTGGCTGGAATCAGGTAAGGATGGACCCTTGATATCGAGATGAAGATAAAGAGCGCGATAGCATCCGCCAGGCACAGGGCGGCGGCCCGAAACCACGTCCATTGGGGACGCAGGAGATTAATACACTGCTGCAGTGTGACAATAGCCGTCGGCACGAGAACGGGAAGATACCATGAACGAAGAGCCGGATTCAGGGAGAAAAAGCCCGCAATGGGACCAAATATCACGTGTCCATAACGTAGGAGTGTGAGCCACCAGGCAATGTAAAGGATGCTGAAAGCCAAACCAAAAACGGATTCCACACGCGAGACTCGATCCTTTGGGCGCGGCACGCGCGGCAGCTTGCGCGGGTCCCATGTGTTAAGCCAGGTAATGCGGGACTGAAATCTTTCCAGCACGGCAAAGATAACCGTGATGGCGCCCACAAGCAGGAAGGCGAGAGTCCAAAAGTGCGTCCAAGTTTCCAGCAAAGCCATGCCGGAGTGCAAGGCGCGATACGACGGCATGAAGACCATCATTCCGATCCAAACGACAATCCATGGGGCCAGATAGCCGAAGGTGACTGCTTTCAATACAAAGGTGTAGAGCGGAAACAGCGTAGGCCCGATGAGATATTGTTGCGGGAGATAGCGCCCAGCCACGCGCATGGGATGGCCGGCCTGCTGGAGTATCGCTACCAACTCCTCATCATTCAGCGGTCGGCCCAGCAACGACTCCTGGTCTTCAATCTGCGAGCGGAGGTCGTCACCGAGTTCGGCGATGATGTCTTCCTGCTGCACGCGAGGGAGCCAGAATCTAACGGCTTGTAAATAGCGATCAAGAACTTCCATAAGTATTTATGCCTCCTGCAAAATCCGTTCGAGAGAAGCGTTGATGGTTTGCCACTCCTGCAAGAGCTGCTGCAAGATCAGCTCGCCCTGCCGTGACAGACGGTAAAAACGCTTGTTGCGCTTGTTCTCTTCGCGCCATTCGCTGACAAGCAGACCCTGGCTTTCCAGGCGACGCAGCAGCGGGTAAAGCGTGCCTTCGTCGATGGCCAAACCGAGGTCATCAAGTGCTTTACGCAACGTGTAGCCGTAATGCTCCTGTCTGAGTTGGGCGAGAACGGCAACGATCAGACAGCCGCGGCGCAGCTCCAGCTTCAAGTTCTCAA
>DATBVH010000157.1:0-7340 GCA_036515395.1 Candidatus Angelobacter sp. | reverse complement strand
AGGCTCTGGCTGGCAGCTGTGATCCGGGCGTGGGCAAGTTCCTGGAGTTCCGGATCGTGCGTAACCCGGCACAAGCTGACCAGAGCCGCGATGTCAGCATCGCCGCAAACCAAACATTGATCCCCAACCCGGATCTTTCTCACATTCCGGTGGCCAAGACTCGCACCTTCGTCTTCGACGACAATGGAACCGTTGACACAAACGATCCAGTCACCACGTTCGTCACCGGAGCAGGCGGCCAGAGGCCGGGATGGGGCATTGCTGCGGACGGACAGCGAAATGCTCTCGCCGCAGATTTTGGACGCGTCACCGCCGCGCCCAGCTTTGGCACGCGCGAAACCTGGACGCTGGTGAATGCTCGCAGCAGTTGGGACCACCCGATCCATATTCATTTCGAGGAAGGAGTAATCCTTAATCGAAAAGATGATCGCGGAAACAATGTCGCGCTGTTGACCGCTGAGAAAGGCCGCAAGGACGTTTACCGGCTTCGTCCCGGTGGGAGCGTCACCATCACCATGCAGTTCCGCGACTGGGGCGGCATGTTCATGGAGCACTGCCACAACACCATGCATGAAGATAACGCCATGCTGATGCGCTGGGAAATCGACAATGGAGGCGCGCCGTTCCTGCGGCCGCTGCCCACGCCGATTCCCTCGCCCACGGGCGTGACCTTTGAAAACCCTGACGACAACATGTGCAACGGGCAGGAATTCCAGAACACACCCTGCTAGCGCGGTGTCGTCCCCAACAAGCACAAGAAGCGGGCCGCACCGCTCATCGAGCGGTCGGCTCGCCAATCGTGCCTAAAGATTGGAATCAAAGGAGTAGCGTCATGCAAAGGAAAAATTGGCTGAGAACGGCGGTCATAGCAGCATGCTTATTCGCTGGATGTATCGCTGGTTATGTTCGCCCCGTGGCGGCGGAAGACCACTACGGCGCAAAGTACTTCACCAACCTGCGGTTAACCACGCAGGACGGTAAGACGATTCATTTTTACGATGATGTGCTGAAGGGCAAGATTGTAGCCATCAATCTCATTTATACGAATTGCGAGTATTCATGCCCGCTGGAAACGGCGCGCATGGCCCAGGTGCAGAAAATACTGGGTGACCGCGTAGGCAAGGATATTTTCTTTTACTCGATTACCATCGATCCAGAGCGGGACACACCCCAGGTGCTGAAGAGCTATGCGGAAAAATTCCATGCTGGGCCGGGCTGGACTTTTCTTACAGGGAAAAAGGAGGACCTTGATCTCATTAGCAGGAAACTGGGATTATAGTCACCGCCCAACCAGACCAAAGACGGACACACGCCTCACCTGCTGATTGGCAACGAAGCCGCTGGCCAGTGGATGCGCGATTCCGCCGGCGACAACCCCAAGTTCCTTGCCAACCTGATTGGCAACTTCATGGACAACTGGAAGAATGCCGCTAATGCACCGCCGAATGCAACCCCGAAAAAGAGCTACGCTGAAGCAGTGCCGCTCCATTTGGATATCGGGGGCTATCTTTTCAGTAAGCAATGTGCAGCCTGCCACACCATCGGAATGGGGGACAAGATCGGGCCTGATCTACTCGGAGTGACTTTGACTCGCGATCATGACTGGCTCATTCGCTACATCCGCGAACCGCAAAGAATGTTGGCCGAAAAGGACCCCATTGCCACTGCCTTGTTTGAGAAATACAAGCAGGTGCGCATGCCCAAGCTGCCCGTCGGCAATGAGGACATGGCCGCTCTGATGAAGTTTCTCGAATCTCAGGACCGGAAAATGACTGCTGGCGGAGTAGTGGGTGCCGTCTCCAAAACGCAGCCTGTAAAAGAACCAGAGAGGACTTCCAGGCAATAAATCCAGGCTGGAAGAATTCGCGTCGACTCGCCTGGTCGGGCCAGAGCTCATGACTATGCAAGGGCTCTGGCCCATCACTGAATCCTATGTCGTCATATTGGCTTGATTTTAAATTCGATTTTACGCTTCACGCTCCCATATTGCTGCCTTACATAGCAGCGATTGAGGCTTGCGAGCCGGCCGCGTCATTGCAGGCTGTTCCACCACAATGGCGCGAAAAGTCCGTTGAAGAAATGGAAGCTAGCCTGCGCCAGACGATGACCCCACATAAAGACCCAATCGAAAATGAAATCCGCATCCGAAAGCTTGCCTTGGTTCTTGCCAATGCCGGACAGGCGCACAAGTGGGTAAAGCAGCGCTTCATATCTGGAAGTGTTCCAATGTGCCTCGAAGACATACTCAACGTCCATCGGATCGCAACTGAGGAAGCCGGCATTCGCTCTGATACTGCCGGTGTGATGAGGAAGCGAGGGCGCCAGGTGATCACAGGGTCGGAGGACGTTGGATTTCACCGGGGGGCGCCTGCCTCCATGGTACCCATGCTGATGGCGCGGTACGTTCGGTTCATCAACGAGAAAGAATGGGAGGGTCTGCCTCCGATTGCCCATGCATTACTGGCCCACTTCTTTATCGCTACAATCCATCCCTTTGAAGATGGTAACGGGCGCGTTGCCCGGCTGCTTTCAGCAGGCATTCTTTTTCAACGTGGCTATCAGGGCCACGGGTTGTATGCTTTCTCACGCTATTTCTACGAAAACGAAGAGGAATACCACAGAACCCTTTTCAATGCTTCACAGGACCCATGCCCCGATCTCACGGATTTTTTTACTTTCGGTATGAAAGGGTTCTTGTTGGAGCTTCAGGATCAGCAATTTTATGAAGATAAAACTGAAACGCGCCGTGGAGCGGGAGGCCTTCCCGCCGAGATGGCGTAGGAAAAGGACCTGCGCAAATTACACACGCGCTCTCTCTTGATTCCTCCCTGCCTCCGTGATGGGTTTTGCTTCCCCTCACGGATGCCCCACCACCACAATCGACTCCGGCCCGCCACCGGTTGGCGACGTGGAGATCAACGCGGTATTCGCATTGGCCGCGGTAATGTTCGCGTTCAACACTGCCACGGTGTTCGATCCATTGTTTGCCACGTAAAGGAATCTGCCCAAAGGATCCACGGCGAGATCAATGGGACCTGTGGCAACAGGGACGGTCAGGGTTGTTGTGCCAATAGCGCCGGTCGCGTCAACGGTGTTCACCGTGAGATTGTTTGACGCGGTGTTCGCTATGTAAAACAACGGCGTAGTGGCATTCAGCGGCGTATTGAAGGCAATGGCGCTGGGATTCGCCGGCGACGATCCTACCGGCGTCACAACAATGGGTGAAAGTGAGCCGCTGCTGGTGTTGATATTGAAGGTGCGCAGATTATTGGTGCTGCCTGCGTCGGTGGCCATCAGCACTTCAAATGTTGGGACAGCTTTTACCGCCAGCATGGTGGTGGTTCCGGAATCAAAACCGGCAAGCCCCAGTCTCGCGAGCGTACCGGTGGGTCCGATCGAGAACGCGTCAATGCCTCCGCCGGCTGTTGTCACATAAACGAATTGGCCGCTTTGGTCGATAGTGATACTGCGCGCCGTGGCATCGGTAGGCGTGGTGGAGATAGCGGTCAGGCATCCTGTGGTTGCATTAATGGCGAAGCCGCTCACGCTTCCAATCTGGTTGACCGTGTAAAGAAGCGTGCCCGCCGGATTAATGGCAATCTTCAATGGCTGCACGTCGGTAGTGGCAACGGCTGGACAGGTCAGCGGCGTAATGACTCCGCTGGCAGCGCTGATCAGGAATTCGCTCACCTGGTTATTCTGGAATTGCGTAACGTAAAGGAATTGCTTGTTCGGCGTGGCCGCGATTCCAAACGGCTGGCCGGGCACGGCAAAGGGAGATCCGGGAATGGGCGTAAGCGCTCCGGTACCGTCATTGGCAAAGCCGGAAATACTATTTCCCGCGGCATTTGCCGTATAGACAAATGCGTTGCCGGGAGTTGGAGTTGGAGTGGATCCGCCTGCTGTGAGTTTGCCGTCGGAACATCCGGTGATCAGGAAAATAAAGCCGAGAAAGATTGCGGCGCGAAGGAAGCTCATCAACGTTCTTTTCATGGCACTTCTCCATGGCAGGCGAGTAGCCCTGCATCAACCACGGTAACGCCCTGCGTTCTTGCTCATCATAGCGCAAGCCAGCGAGACGCTACCTTCATTTCAAGGAGTAGGAAGCTGCAAAGGAACTGTGTGTTGCAATCAGTATTGAATTGTGTCACGACCACGCAGCGTCGTAGTGGCACAATTGCCAGTTGCAAATTGTCGGCGCGTTGCCTCATTCTCCGCGCAACGCTTCCACGGGATCGACCGTGGCTGCGCGGCGTGAAGGCAGATAGCTCGCCAATAGCGCCGTTGCCACCAGCCCAATCGATACCGCGCTATAGGTCGGCAGATCGATAGGCTTGACGCCGAAGAGCAAAGTAGAAAGGAAGCGCATGCAGAGCACCGCTGCCACCAGCCCAAAGGCCACGCCGATCCCGCTCAGCAGCAGCCCATGGCGGACGAACATTCCAGTAAGCTCCTGCCGTTGCGCGCCCAGCGCCATGCGAATGCCGATTTCGCGCGTGCGTTGCGATACCGAATACGCAATCACGCCATAAATGCCGACAGTGCCAAGCAGAAGCGCCATGACTCCGGCCACGCCCAGCATCAGCAGCGTGAATGAGGTTCGCGCCATTGAGCTGCGATAGAAATAATCCACCGTGTGTACTTCAGCCAGCGGCAAGTTCGGATCGACTGACCACACGGCCTGCCGCACTTCTTTCATCAGGCTTTCCGTTCCGGCGCGCGGCGTGCGTAGAACAAAGGAAAGCTCGCGGTGGGCGGTGATTCCATCGCCTTCAAAGTTGCGCATCATCAGTGGCCAATAGGCCACGCTTGAAGGTTCCTGGTTCACGCCATCATCGTAAACGTTGGCTACCACGCCGATGACCTCGCGCCAGTCGTCGGTCGTCCCCACGCGAATCCGCTTACCCAGCGCCAAAGCCGGGTCATGCCACAATTCGCGGGCCGTGTTTTCTGAAATCAGCGCGACTGGAGTTAAGTTGTACAGTTCAGACCATGTCAGGTCGCGTCCAGCTATCAGTGGCGTGCCCATGGTCTTAAGAAAGCCGGGTGAAATCCATTTGAACCTGCGCATTGCCGCAAGCTCTCCAGGCCTGTAAGTATGATCTTCGGCAAATACAGGATCGAAGCTCCCATTTCTGTCCATCGGGATGCTGCTTGATAGCGCCACCGACGAGATGCCCGGAACGGCTTCCACCTTGCGCAGAATCTCTTCAAACTTGCGCGGCACGTTCTGGTCCTCTGCCACCTCAGTCTTGGGAAAAGTAATCCAGAACGTCTGGATTTCTTCTGGCGTGCTGAAGCCGGGTTGCACTCGCGTAAGAGCAATAAAAGTGCGGGTCATCAGCCCGGAGCAGATCAGCAGCAACAAAGCCAGAGCTACCTGGACCACTACCAATACATTACGCGCGCGATGTTGCTCACGGCTCTGGCTCATGCCACGTGCGCCTTCGCGCAGTCCGGCGGAAAGGCGCGCACCGGCATACTTGAAAATTGGTATGCTGCCAAAGAGCAGGCTCGCCAGGATCGCCAGCCCCAGGGTGAAGAGGAGTACCGTTCCATCAATGCCAATTTCGTTTACACGCGGCAGGCCCTTGGGAGCCATTGCCACCAGCACACGCAACGCGGCATAAGCCATCCCCAGTCCCAGCAGGCTGCCAAGCAATCCCAGGACAACGCTTTCAAACAGCAGCTCCGATGCAATGCGTCTCCAGCCAGCGCCCAGCGCCGCCCGGATGGACAATTCCTGGCGACGGCCTTCCACCCGCACCAGCACCAGGTTGGCAACGTTAGCGCAAGCAATTAACAAAACCATCCCAATCGCTGCCATCAGGATCCAGAGCATTTTGCCTACATCGCCCACCACACGGTTTTTCAAGGGGGTAATGTTGGGGCCGATACGCGCGTCCTGAAATAACTTCAGGCTAAAGCCCGGCGGCGCAGGAAAGCTCGACAGCACGATGGGAAGCATGCGGGCCACATCCTGAGAGGCCCGTTCGATAGTCACACCCGGCTTAAGCCGCGCCACTGTGAAGTAACTGAAATTTCCCAGGAATGTCTTGGCGCGATCAAACTGGAAGGGAATCAGCAGTGAGGGGTCATCCTGATCGAGAAAATGAAACTCTCTGGGCATTACGCCGATCACCTGCGTCGGCTTGCCATCCACCTTGATCGTTTGTCCTACGATTGCACGATCCCCGCCGAACTTGTGTTGCCAGTAGCCGTACATCAGCATTGCGGTCTGCGGGCTGATGGGCAGGTCATCCTGGCGTGAAAAGCTGCGCCCCAGAATGGGAGCCACGCCCAGGATCGAAGTCATGCCGTCAGTAACACGCTGCGCGCGTACCTGCTCCGGTTCGCCCACGCCGGTGATGCTCACCGAATCCGCGGTCATCATCGCAACGTCCTGAAAGGTCTGGTTCTGGTCGCGATAGATAAAGTAATTGGAAGGTGCGCCCGGGAAATTTGCTTTGGCGTTGATCCCTGGCGCCACATGGGTAATCACCACCAGTTGCTCAGAATGCGGATACGGCAGCGGCTTCAGCAGAATGCTCTCAAGCACACTGAACACAACCGTGTTTGCGCCTACGCCGGCTGCCAGAGTAATCAGCGTTACGGCCGTAAACATGGGCGTGCGGACCAACCGGCGCAGCACTTGCCTGAGTTGCGAGCTGAAATTTCCCATTCTGAACTGCTCCTTCCGCCGCCCTGGGCGTTCAAGGCAGACACACACATATTGACGGTCCTTACGGCGCTTATATTAATACGTAAGCGGGAGAAAAAAGTTTGCAGGAAATACGGCTGATCTGAAGAGATCTCGCGGAGGTGCGATGCTGGTTTACTTTATTTTTCGTGGAGCAGGAGCGCCCCGCAGAAGCCCTTCGGTGCTGAGGTCTTCGTCGATCTCCGGCCAGTGGATGCTGTAGCCGCCGCCTACTGTTTCGCGCACCACGCTGATTATACCGGTCGCACAGTGGCCGCAGCCCGTTTCTTTCTTGCACCTCGCCAGTAAAGAATCAGGCCGGTACCGACGAATGCCACGGTTGAGCCGACAAGTTTTGCTTCATAGATGACTTTGTTCTCGCCTCCGGGCGGAATGGCTGCCAGAATCATTGACCCCAGCGTTATCAAAAATGCAAGCGATCCCGCAATCCACATTCCCGTTCTTCCGCCCGGGACCAACACGGCTTGCCCATCGGCGCGGTCAGGCCGATGCGCCAGCTTGATTCCTGCGGCATACATATAAAGGAAGGGGATGAAATACAGAATCACCGACATTGAAACCAGAAATTGGTACGCGCCAATCACCGAGGCATTGATCTGTGAAAGCACCAGGATCGCCG